>DAYJ01000091.1:0-2148 GCA_002506875.1 Euryarchaeota archaeon UBA40
TCAGAAGGAACCGATTACGATTCGAATCATAATCCGGCGAATGAAGGATCTGATCCAGTCAATCCCAATTCGGCTTCCCTACAAAATACGGATTCAGAATCTTCCAATCTTTCTGATACATTACTCCTTTTGATTCTAATCTCTTTGATTATAATCATCGGTTTGTTGGGCTTCAATTTCTTGAAAGATAGTAGCGATTAGGAGTCCAACCAACGAACTCTCTTGTACACGTCTATCTGTCCTTCAGTGAAGTAGTAACTTTGCTCTAATTCATAACTTCCATTGAGGACAAATGTTAGCTCATCATAATTCCACATGTCCTTTTTGTGACCTCTGACATGTATCACTGAATCCGATTCATCATCGATAATCGGCATCAGTTGTCCGATGCCTAAATCACCCCAACTCCCATGGGTGTCGATTTCAACATCACTACCCATTCTGTCCAGATAGAGATCCCAAAATCGGGAATACGGTTGACTGACAATGAATACATCATCCTGATTTTCAGGCGTATTTTCATCTAGCCATTCACTCATTCCTCTGAAATCACATCTTCCCCCCTGTTCATAGTACTCGAAATCATTCACCAACCAATGCAAGCTGTTTGATGCGAATATTGCCGTGAATACTAATGCAATCGCCCATGACCATGTCGTACTATCGAGTTTACTTCTTTGAGAATTGAATGCAGAAACCATTAGGTCTATGGTTTTGGAAATCGAATTCCCAAACAAGATGTACCATGCAGGCATTGAGAAAACGAAGTATCTCGATACCCAAAGTGGACGAACAAGAACAGAGTAGATTACGACCATCAACATACTCCCGCCTCCTACAAACCAAACAAACCATTCAATTTCATTCTCTAATTCTCGTTCTGTGTTCATTTTTCGATGCAAGTACAATATCAAAGGAGAAAGAAGTACAAAGTACCACAATGATTCTGCAATGTCTGTTATTGTTCCCCGATCGTCAAATGCAACAAAATAGTCGAATAGAGAAACCACAGGTCTTCTCGGTGTATCATTAATCCACATGCTATGATTTGTGCTTGAGGAGTCAAGAAACATCTTCTCCAGCATGAAAATTGCAACAGATGCCAGGGAGAAGCATATCATCAATCTTTGACCGTGGTTAGAGTTTAGGTAATCGCGGATTCTATCGCTTAATCCGATTGGTTCTTGTGTCCCGTGACTGGAAATAGTGGTCTTGATACGGATTATGAAATCACAAATCAGGCCTAAGACGATAGCTAATCCTGCGAGATAGTGAATCAAGTATGCTAGCGTCAATAATGTGACACTGGTCGCAATTTGTGGTTTTGTCAATCTCTCAGGTTTCCGAATTAAGTAGAACGAGATCCAAATGAATAGTGTCGTGAACATGTAGGGTCGAAATTCTTGACTGTAGAGTATCGAGAGATATGATACACTCATCATTCCGGCTGCAATAATTCCTGCCTTTTCGTCAGTGTGTCTGCGTGTAAATTCGCTTACAATGTAAATCAGAATTACTCCGGCAATTGCACTCACAGAGCGTAGCGCATAATCGGATTCAGTACCTACTATTTGCGCCCACCAATATAGTAGCCAAGTGCCCATACCTACCATCGAAAGCCATCCTTCCATTGTGTCTCTCCAGTCGCCTCCATCGACTGCATCGAGTGTCGTTAATTCATCAAGCCAGAACGATTCTACACCTAGTCCTCGGAACCGTAGCATAGTCGAAATAATCAGGATCATGAACAATGAGATTCGATATGCTGCGCTCGAATCTCTCGGGATGATGCCTCCAATCTGATTTCTTCCCATACCGATTTCACCATGTCTAATCTGCGCATTCTTAGTGTTCTTTGACATATTGAAGTGTCATTTGAATATGAATTCTGCTGGCTTTTAGGCTCGCCTAAAATGACCTAAATATCATATACAACATAATTGTCGGACGGTTTAGGCGAGCCTAAACTCGCATGGAATGGATACAAATGAAAACGCGAACAATTCAAGGAATGACACTGGTTTTACTGATGTTGATGGCTGCTTTTGCCGGATGCGTTGCAGATGACACATCTGATGACACATCTACTAGCACAGCAGATACCAGCACAAGTACAGCCGATAGCAGCAACAGCACCGCTGATAGCAG
>DAYJ01000091.1:2545-9292 GCA_002506875.1 Euryarchaeota archaeon UBA40
TCCTCCTCTAGTGGGGGCGCAGCAGTTAGCAACATGGATTCTGAAGATGGAGGCTACACATACGCTTCCAATGTGGACAACCATCGATCTCTGATGGCTGACATGTGTGACATCAAGACCTACGCTAATGCAGCCCAGTGGACTGCAGCAAAGGACGTCTACCAGAACGGTAAGAACGCACCTAAGAGCGACGGTTCCTACCGCACCCTTGCAGGTTTCGCTGCAGCAACTGGTAAGAATCACAACTACGACAATTACTACGGAATGAATGGATCCGTCGATGCTCACATCATGGCTGCTCTTGATGGGACTGGCGACTTCGCTGGCACATCCGACACAGTTCGATACCAGGGTGTTGCAAAGCTTACTGCTAACATGGCAATGGTTGCTTACACTATCCACGAGTTGAACTCTGCAGTAGCAAAGGCTGAGGCAGGAAATCAGGACAATGACTCCGGTGCACCTCACAACTGGGATGAGGGCTGGGCTTTCTTCCACGGCCCTGATGAGAACGTGGGTTGCGGTCCTGTCTCTACTCTTAACAAGAGAGGCGCTGACTTTGGAACCGAAACTAACGCTACCGGCGGCATGGCAAACACAACGCACGCTATCCAGCAGGCAATGATCACTGGTCTAGCAGACCTACAGAATAACAACAGTGCAGGATACAATGCTGCGGTTGACACAGTCGCCAAGAACGTCGTCATTGCTTACTCCCAAGCAATCCTGAAGTACACTTCGAAGATGGATTCAAGCACTGATGCTGCGAAGTATCAGGCAGAGGCTTACGCATTCTGGAAGACCATCGAGGCATACGCGGGAGATTACACTGATGCATGCTACAACAACAAGACTCACGGAATGGCATATGTCGGCGATGCTTCTTCTGGAGCGGTTTGCGATAACTTCGCATGGTATGATAACTTCTCTATGGGCCCAGGTCCTGCATTCACTGGATGTTACAACGTTGTAAGTCACACAGTTGCTACTGGTGTGAACGAGTCCCAATGTAACGACGGATTTGGTTCAGTAGGATCTACTGGCATGCCGATGTACTACAACAACTACGCTGCAGGTCAGATGAACGGTATTCTCAACCTAACAGACGCTAACCAGCTTGGTACCTCCTACGATGTATCAGCATGGTTGGCTCCTGTATGGGCGCAATACGGAATCACCGCTGAAGAAATCGGGTCTTACTCCTGATGATATGGAGTGAATTACAATCGCGAACACGCACCGTACGCGGTCTACCGGCTGATCCGTTTGAGAGGCTAACCAACTCTCAATGTCCTCGGACGGGGACGGTGGACCGCGCACTGGTGTGGTGATTAGAGAATAAAGGAATGATTGAGATGATAGCGAACAAAAAAAGAGCAATTTCCCTGGCAATTCTGATGGTTGTTGGGATGTCTGCCGGATGCCTTTCTAGTGACACAGTTTCGTCTACAGATGACGGTTTGGCTGAGAATCCCGTGGATAGTTTGGTTATTGCATTCGAAGTGAAGGATACATACACTAACATCGATGATAACCCTCAACGTTTAGCCGACTATCTCGCTGAGAAGCTGGATGCCCCCGTAACTTTGTACCCGGTTGATTCCGAAGGTGCAGCCATGGAGGCTTTGCGCTTTGGTAATGCGGATATCGGTTTCATGGATGGTGGGGCTGCATGGATTGGCTGGCAACAGTATGATCTTGGTGTACTTGCTTCTGAGACCAAACCTGATGGGCGAACATGGTATGGGGCTCGTGCAGTTGTAATGGCTGATTCAGATATTGCTGCTGCTGATCTTGATAATGATTCAGTCACCGATCCATTTGCCCTTTTCCAGGGTAAGACCTCGTGCCATACTGGTTGGTTGAAGTCAGCTGGAATGTTGCTTCCCATGGGCTACCTCATTGGAAATGGATATGCAAATGTAATCGGAGACCCGAATGATGTTGATTCGATGAGAAATACAATTTTCAATTATTTCAATGAAAACGCATCAATCCCTGAGTCAGGAGAATTGTACTATAGTTACAAGGGTGCACTTCGTTGTCTTTCCGAAGATCGTGGAGATATTGCATTTGTTGCAGATACAACACTTGACTACTATTGCGTTGATCGTAAAGAGAGCAACTCTTGGTGCCTAGATGAGGATTTGTATCACGAATTGCCTTTATTTGGAAAGGCTCCTGGACACCCCGTCATGTATAATCCAGCCTTGATGAGCACTGAGAAGGCAGATGCCATACGTGATGCATTGGTTGGAATGGAAGATGATGATGTAGGCGATGATATCCTAGATGATATCGTCAATTCACCACGTGGTATCGTGGATGTAGGTGGCACTGAAGCCCACCTTGGCACATATTCGGCAGCGATTAGGAATATTCCTGGAATTCAGGCATACTTCGGCGGTAACTATGGCATTGTATCAAATTCTACACCTACTAAGGATACAATCAGAATTGCATACGAGGTCAAGGATACATACACAAATGTGGATGCGAACCCTCAGATTCTAGCAGATCGCCTTTCTGATAGATTGGGCGTAAATGTGGAACTTTACGATGTTAGTTCTGAAGGTGCTATTCTCGAGGCTCTTAGATTTGGTAATGCAGATATTGGATTCATGGATGGAGGAGCCGCCTGGGTAGGATGGAAGGAATACGGTCTAGCTGCGTTAGCTGCTGATTTGAAGCCTGATGGCCGTTCATATTACGGTGCACAAGCGTATGTCCGAGCAGATAGTGACATCGCAGCAGCATATCTTGATGATGATCCATCTACTGACCCTTACGAGCTCTTCAGAGGGAAGACGCCTTGTCATACAGGTTGGCTAAAATCCGCAGGTATGCTTCTTCCGATGGGTTTCTTGATTGGTAACGGATATGCTGAAGTTGTTGGTGACCCAGATGATGTATCATCTCTTAGGGACACCATCTACAATTTCTTCAATGAAAATGCGTCTATTCCAGAATCTGGTGATTTGTACTACAGCTATGAAGGTGCATTGCGTTGTATGTCCTCAGGTCGAGGAGATATCGCATTTATTGCTGACTCTACCTATGAATTCTATTGTGTTGATCGAAATCGAAATTGGTGCTTAGAGGATGGCGAATATTTAGCCCTCCCTGTCTTTGGCAAGGCGCCCAGTCACCCTGTGATGTATAACCCAGAATTGCTTGATATGCCAACAAGGGCTGCACTTCTTGAAGAATTGATGGCGATGAACTACGAATCTTGGATCGATGAAGGAGATGGTTATTGTTACAATACCAATACACGAGTTATTGATGCTAATCTAACTCAGAGTAACTGCGGTAGTTCGATTCTTTCCGAGGTGCTGAATACTGGTGGTTTGATTGCAGTAAATACTCAGGAACACATGGGAAGTTACTCTGATTCGATTTCGAATGTCCCTGGCATTTCAGCATATTTCGAAGATAGATACGATATCTGATTCTGGATGGGGGCTAGGCCGAAAATGGTCAGCAGTAGAGTTGTTGTTGTCTGTATTTTGGCCCTCTTGCTTTCATCCGTTAACGTGCACTCCGAATCAAACACATCGGAAAGTTACACTCTATCTGGATATGTATTGTTACCTGATGGCTCCCCTGCTGATGCAACATCGGTCAAACTAGTCCCAATGGATTCCGTATGGACTGATCAAAATGGATTCTATTCCATCCCCGACGTATCCATTGGTGAGCATATAATCCGAGCTTATTTCATGAATAACGGGCACACAGTCGCTTACAGATCTGTAGTTGTAGATGGCGATGTTGAATTAAATTGGACCGTGGGTAAAAATTGGGTCATTCCAAGAACGGTTGAGAATCTCACCGTCGCTGATTATAATCTCACATCGGTTTCAATATACGAAAACAGCGAGATTACTGATTTAGATGAGGGTGTTGCGTATCTAGGGCCATATGATATCGGGAATTATTACACATTGATTGGCACATTCGATGATGCTGAAGAAACAACTCAGCAGTTTCATTTCCAAGTATCTGAAGGTTCTACCACGTATCCTCGTCCGAATGAATTCACTTTCCAATACGGCATGAATAACCTGTATGGTTTTCTTACAGATTCAACAGGTGTACCAATGAATGAGGTGTTGGTCAGTATCGAGAATCAGACAGTATCGACAAATACTGATGGATTCTATCTTCTTCAAGATCTTGAGATTGGGAATACATACAATGTGAGCTTCAAACAAGGTAATGTCGAGGTCTTTCAAACTGTGAGCAAAGAAATCTTTTCTGGTTCAGGATGGTTCAATGTGTCATCTATGATGGATGTCGAATTACCTGAATCACCTTATTTCCACCTCTCACTAGATACTTGTTCCCTGGTTTACTCGTATGAAATTAAGTGGGAAGGGGGGAACTTCACAGAATATTTCTCAGTGTATCAAGGTGAAATTTCTGACGATAACACTCCTATATACACCGGTACACAAAAATCGATTAACTGGGTTCTTACTGGCGCAGGCACATTTGAATTCAACATCATTGCAGTAAATTCGAATGGATCAACTGAATCGTCCCAACCCTTCGTACTAATTGTCCTCCCTCCCTCTCAATCAGATGATTTGTGGTCTGAAGGCATGAGCTGGGATTATGCTCTGACACATACCCCATTGAGTCCCGATGGTGTGCATAACCGGACAATCACTGCGATTTCGACTGAAACAATCGAGGATGCCTTTGGTAGCATGAGAGAATCGTATCTTGTCCGAGTTACGGATGGTGTCGATGAAGAAGGTGTGCAAAGGTATCGTTGGGTTGACAAGAGTAATTTGTTGATGATCAAGACATATTGGGCGGATGCCCCAAGTTCATCATCGTACTACCAAGAAGGGACACTCGGTTGGGAATTTACTGATTCTGAAGGGAACGAGGCATCCTTGTTATCAGGTGTTCAGCCCATTGAACTTCATTTCAATCGAACTAACGTCATTGGCGTTCCTGGACACCCAAACGGTTACGATGACACCGTCAATATTGTCTCTATATCCTATGATGTTGAGGTATCAACACCAGCTGGTTCATTCATGACAACCTACATTTCGATAACAGATGCATCTGATGGAATTAAGTCATGGGAATTGTGGTACAATCATACTGTGAGGAATTGGGTGAAGATAATCGATAGGCTTCCAGGCTCACATTCTGATTCAGTTGAATATGTATTGACCGCTTTTGAGGTCCCAGTTTCCCCTCAATTCTTAGTCGAAGATTCATCGATTGATACGAAAAATTTCAGAATCTATTGGTCATATTTCCAGGGGGCTGAATCGTACAAATTGATTCATAATGGAGTAGTTACTTATGCGGGCCCTTACAATAGTTATGAGGTGACGAATCTGGAGGACGGTGAACACCATTTTGAGATTGTTGCGATTATGAATTCTGATTACCCACCAGAGTTACGCACAGTCATAGGAAATAGCCTAAACCTATCAGTTCTATTCGTTCAAAATGCTCCGATTCTTGAAATTGAGAATCAGAATCTCACTATTGGTTCATCCAAATTAGTTACTTGGTCTGAAATTGATGGTTCTCAAGGTTATGTTCTAGGCGTTATACTCCCTGATGGATCGTATTATGAGGCCTACAATGGGAGCGACAATAGCTTTGAGTTGGAGATTGACCATATCGGTCAACATAGAATTCGCGTCATGGTGTTAATGGATGATGGCACTAATTCCGGGTGGTCCGAATCTGTATTCTTGCTAGCTGATGGGGATACAAATAATGCCTCTTTGGGCACGGTGGTCTTCGGATTCGTACTTCTCATAGTATTGCTAATATCAATTTCACCGCCCAGGAAGGTCTGATTACAAATGAATAAGGAAAAAATTGCCTTAGTCCAAGTATTCATTCTATTGATTGGATTTTTTGGATGGTACATCCTATCGGATGGGGATGTACAAGAAACAAATTCCTATTCAATCACTGTGACTGACTCAAATGGAGTGGTTCATCGATTCGAAGAATCACCTTCAAGTGTGGCTATTTCCAATACCTACATTGCTAGTGCAATGAGGATGTTGAATGTCTCTTCGTCTGTAGTCGTAGGGGTTTCAGGAGACTTCGAAGATCCGATATTATGGCCTGAATATAATGGGACAAAGATAGTTCAGAATTCAGCACATTCTGAGATTGATTTTGAGGCTCTTTACGATGCTAGGCCTGATGTATACATCGTTTTCGCTACCAATGGTATGGTCGATACTAGTGCCATACGAAACAAACTCGATCAGGTTGGAATTAGCGTCATAGCATTGGATTTCTACAAGTATGATTCGCTTAGAACGGAGTTTCAAGTCATTGCTGATTTATTCAATAAGCAAGAAGAGATGAACGATTTACTGGCAGATTTTGATTCGATAGAATTGCTAGTAGGTGACAGGATTTCTTCCCTTGAATCCATTAATCGCCCAACTGTTGTTATGGAGCATCATGCATCCTTAACACGTGATCCCGTTGTCCTTACCGGTACATCTCAATGGACAGATATGATTGAGAAAGCAGGAGGTGTGAATTTCTTTGCTGAACTTCCGGGCCATACCACTCATGTTGACATGGAAGCTATCCTTGATGCGAATCCGGATGTAATCCTGTTTGATGGAATAACATTCGATATTGGCTTCAATCGATTTGATACAGATGGAATTTCTTGCGATGAACATATTGAATTCGTATCCAACCGTCCAGGGTTCGACGAGGTGCAAGCTGTGATGG
>DAYJ01000031.1 GCA_002506875.1 Euryarchaeota archaeon UBA40
CCAAGCGGTATCCTCTGCGCCGGAAGGTACCCAGAATCGGACAGCGGAGTCACCTCCATCCGATTCGGCAACACCCATGAGTAGAGCTGCGAAACCGATCGATCCCAGTGAGGCTGCTGCAATCACACCTGCTGCACTGTTAAACGAATGCCGGATGAAGTCTCGTCGATCGATGAGACGTGTGCCTCCGGCTGTGACTTCGTTAGCCTCCCCTGGTGCCTGACGTAGCTTGAATTTCCTACCCATCATAATCACCTCAAGATTCGTACCTCTTCCACGAATTTGTATCCTTAGGGGGGATGAACTTGTTTCGTCGATGTTTGACGACTACAAGGTCAGGGAGCACGAATCGAAGATAGATAATCCCCATCATAATCAGGGTCATGAGGACCATCCCGAGGTGGAATGCAAGTTGTTGTTGATCCCAGTCATTGAGCAATCCGTAGGAGAGGGTGAATGCCCAGTATGTAGTCCAAAAGAGGCCCCAGACGAAGAAGAGGACCATGAGGCCTGATTCTGCAGAGGGCGAGATTGTTGCACGAACCACTGTGCCAGGTTTCGGCTTATTGAATACGCCGTGATCTACTGCTGAGGTGTACTGCTCTTCAGTAAGGGATACGCCTTCAAGAGCTGTGCGAGCATCCTCGATACTCACTACTCCGCTCTTGACCTCTCGCAGAAGAGTAAGTAGGGCGTCGTCCTTCACAGTTGGTCCCCCCTGCGTAGGTGCTTAATGCGTAGTCGAAGCAGATTACTACGCCCCTTGTAATGTCGGCTGAATCCATATCGTAGGAATAATCCACAGAATACGAGGACGAGAATAACTGATAGGAATCCTAGAAGTCCCAACCAATGAGCGCGAAACTTTGCACCCATGTGGTGGAGATCAGTGTGTCCATCTGATGGTGGCGCTGGTGGTTCGATGTTACCGTCGCCTGAGAATACAGTCCGGCGATTGCTATCGTCAGTCCCCTCGATGATTACAGCGGAGAGTCGATTCCACATATCTTGAGGACCAGGTACTCCGTCTCCATTGACTGAGTTGCCAACAAGCCAGATGGTTGCAGGGCCACTCTCGGTGACAGGGGCGGTCCAGACGATGTTCCATGAACGTGATTCGAGATTGCCTCCACTATCTGTGTGAGTAAGAGTTTGAGTATCGTCACTGGCCGGCCCGTTGAAGTTCTGTGGAGATGCCATTACTTGATCTTCTGAGCCCTCTCCAGCGGCGAGTACGCCTTGGGATACTCGCATCGAGAAACCTGCACTGTATTCACTTCCTCCGGAGTGGTATTCTGCTCCACCAATAATCTGGATTGTCATTTCGTAGGTTTCTCCTGCAATGTATACCGATGGCACGCCGTCGAGGATGACTGTGACTGAGCCGCTGGGATCAACGTTGTGGCATGTGCAGCCCGCCAATGCGACATCTCCTTTGCCATCTTGGTCGAAACCTATGCCGCCTGGCCAAGCTCCCACAGAGGCGGGACCGAAGGCCAGAATCAACATGAGCAGGGAGAGCGTCAGTGCGCGCCGAACCGGCGCAGTCCACGGACTGGACATGCTCATGGTCTAGGCCACCTGAAAAGGGGATATTAACGTTCCCAAAAGAGGACACTTTTTCGATGGACAGCGAAGCATCTAGATGCCTCCCTTCCATTGGCCTTAAATCCTCATTATTTTGTTCGATATTACTGCTCCTCTTTCGCCGCATGATTGAAACCCCTGCTAGGCGGTGAACGATTCATGGCGGGCCGTGCGTGGAAGAACACTTACCGTTTGTCGGATGCTCAACTTGAGCATCTTGATCTAGCTGAAGAGCGGATGGAGGCAATGGATCTCTCCGAAGCTGAGAGAATCCTCCTTGAGATGTTGGATGAGAGTCCACAGTGCATTCCAGTACTGAGTAATCTTGGCCACCTTTATGGACGCCATCTCTCGGATTTTGAGAAAGCGGTCGAATACTATCAGATGGTCCTCGATATCGAACCAGATAATGCTTGGGCAAGAGATGAGCGTCGTCGATATCAGCGATATCTGACCTACGATTGAGGGAAATTCATGCAGGATGGCGCTCTCCTTCTTGTTGGTGCAGGGGGGCTAGGTTGCCGTTGGGCCAGCCATGCACATCTCGATGTGGAAGAAGATTGCGATTTACTCCTTGTGGATTCTGATCCATTATCCCTTGATCTTTCGGAGAGTGCCTCCACTGTATGCCTCGGTCCAGAGGGTTCGGAGGGAGCGATTTTGCCTGAATTAGGACATGATTGGGCAAAAGCTCATGCTTCCGTTTTTGCGGACATGTTTGACAGGGCTGAACTAGTTCTCATCGCTGCAGGACTTGGAGGAGGTGTTGGCTCCGGGGCCTCCACATGGCTTGCTGAACAAGCACGTTCATCCGGTGCACTAGTTGTTACTGTCGTCGGCCTACCTTTCGAGGATCAAGTGGCGCGGATGCGTTGGGCACGGCTTAGCCGCCCTCGATTAGAGGCTGCTTCACATGCAACGATTGGCATCTCCTTGTCAGCACTAGCTCTGCGAGCGGAGAAGAGAGGTGCAGAATGGGAGTCTGGAGGCGGTTGGGTCCCGTCATTAATCCGGGCCTTGGTACAAACTCAGGCTCGTAAGGGCGTAATAAATCTCGATTTGATGGATCTAAGAACAGTTCTTACTCAAGCAGGCCGGTCAACGGTGCTCGTTGCTCAAGGTGATTGCTATGATCCTCAGCGTCTATTCCAGAAGGCCTTCGATGCACCACTCGAACGGATTGATCTTGTGAATGCTGCAACGTGTCTATTGCATATCGAAGGTGGCGACCAGGTAACTCTCGGCGACTTCGATCGGATTGCAGATGCATTCACTCGTGGGTTATCTGACAACTGCCACGTAATTTACGGGGCTTCGATAGTCCGCGAATTGGAGGGCGAGGTCCGAGTAATCGCTGTTCTTGCTGGTTTATGACGCGTCTATGAGTTCGACTTCGTCTTCGTCTTCAATGAGTTCAATTCCATCCTCTATTTCTACAAGTTCAATCTCTTCATCGCCCTCGGATATTCTGTTGATTTCTGGTTCATCCACAGTATCAATTTCGTTGATTATGTCTTCTTCATCACTGGATTCAGCGTCATCTTTGAGAGTAGATTCGACAGTTGTATCGTTCTTCCATCTTGGTCGTTGAAGTGCCTTGGAGAGGCCGAGAAGTAGAGTTGATGCGGTTAGAACGTGGCCTATGCCAAGTGTCGATGCAATACTTCCTATGCCGAATTGCTTGCTGAGGAGGCCGATTAGTGGAAGGTCTCCTATCAAATCGGCAGATAGGTCAGCCATAACCGTGATGCTCCCTGCATATCCAAAACCAAAGGCTATTGCCCAGAATACGGCTGTGTTTTCAGTCACAATGGTAATTCTAGATCTGTTCCGGTTGGTCATAGCCCATACGGCACTGATTACTGTGATGATCACTAATACTACCTCTTCAGACCACATCGCGCCAGATTCGGATGTGGTGAACCTAGACCAAGCACTAGAGAGGTGCCACGCTGAGAGGAATAGTAGGAGTTGGCCCGTTCGATGAGTCCTTCGACGATCGGCACGAGTCCAGGATGTATCTATCGGAGCAATGGCATCTCGTGCGAGCCAGACAGCGAGTAGAAGTAGGCCTATGCAACCAATCAGATATGCACTCCACTGTACTAGGAGTGGTTCAGATCCCGATATGGACGGTAGGGTTATCCCTCGTATCACTGCGATAATTCCAGTAGATACAACAGTGCCAATCATAAGTTTTCGAACATCCCAGTTCGTCGCTTCACTGAGAGGTGAACCTCTGATTCCATCTGTCTTCAACTTCCCCGAAGTCCATCCAGTTGCACTTGCTCTCAATGCAAGTCCTTGTCCGATTGACCATAGGGCGAACATACTGGCTAAGGCAAGTGCCCACCCGTTACGTATGTCTTCATCTCTGCCCAATGTTGACCATGCGATTATTGTGAGTGAAGTCATGAGTGCAATAGGCATGGTGACTGGCCCAATGATTCGGATTAGCACACTCTTTTCAGGTGGGG
>DAYJ01000014.1 GCA_002506875.1 Euryarchaeota archaeon UBA40
CCCTGTTGACGCATTTCTCCATTGACTGATAACTGCACTTCGAATACCCCCTCTTTGTAAGGGTGCCATGGACCGTGAGGTGCTGAATTCGGGAACGCTTTCGCATCACTCCAGGGTAAACCATCACGTTTTGCGATCTCTTGTTCAGTTCGATTTGTTAGATCTAAGCCGACACACATGGCATCCGGACGTCCATTTTGGCCAATTCTGAATACTATCTCTACTTCATGATGAATAGTACATGAGGGATTAGGATGAGGCATTTCTCCGACTCCACTCTCAAATGAGAGAAGGCTCGCAGGAGGCATTAGAAAGAAGAGGGGGACACTAGGTGGATCTGAACCCATCTCCTTCGCATGGGCATGATAGTTCCGTAGAACACCCCAGCCCATCGCCATGTCAATAATTACGAGGAACTGCATTACAGGCCTTGCGGTGCGGCGGGACATTCATTGGACGTCAGAAGGAGGAGATGGTATGGCAAAGCGGAGGATGAGGAAGAGGAAGCCAGTACGACTGAAGGTCGTACGACGCATCCTTGATTCCCTCAATGAGAATCTAGGCATCGAAGATGACTTCTCCGACGTATTCCTTGAAATCGCTGAATTCGGTGAACTAAATCTCCTACTTGGTGATCGTGTTCCTCTCGTGATGACAATTGATCGACCAGATGATTTAGGTGATGTTGGAGCAGTGATTTTTCCTACGCTTCGTGGACTCTTACGTTGGAATCTTGAGGTTAAGTGGTGCGCAGTCGACAGAGGCGCAATTCCATTTCTGATGAATGGTGCAGACTGTATGGCGGCAGGCGTACAGATGGTTGACCCAAACATCGAACGAGGCGATCTAATCTGGATTCGTGACGAGGAACATGGTAAACCAATCGCAATGGGATGGGCATTGTTAGATGCTGAGGAAATGAATGCTGCCATCAAAGGCAAGGCTCTCAGAACAATCCACTGGATTGGTGATGACTTGTGGGAAGTTGAGAGTTAAGAAATATAGTATCAGGAATAGCAAATCGTTGAATAGGTCAAGTACACGAACAACATATGCATGAGGCCTCTGATTCCACTTGCAATAGTCATGATTCTCATCTCTGCAGCCACCGTCTCTGCTGCATCAGAAGGCGGCGTAAACAAATCAGTTGACGAACTTTCAGATTCAGGACTTGACAATGTGGATTCCCCCTCTGTCTTCAGTCAAGATGGGGATTTCGTAATCAGTGTAAGTATCAACGAAAGTTCGGACGCAGTGAAAATTTATGCAACCACACAGATTTGTGTCAACTCTGGCCTCTGTTACCCACCTGAACAAACTGAGATGATAACTGGAGATAATGTCACATGGACCACCACTGTATCGCCAATGATTGATCAGACCTATGTGAATTGGAATATTATTCTTGAAAACGCATCAGAGAACCAAACGAAAATTCCTGAGACAGGATTCGGTTGGAAGGTCTGGTCCGATTGTTGGAATGATGGAACTGATTGGGGCGGTGAAGGTTACGATGGTGGTGAAAGTTGTAACGATAGTAATTCAGAAGATTCTAGCCGAGCTGTTCCCACTGTTGGTATCGCAGCAGTAATCTCAGTATTCGTAATGGCTGCAATCATCCGTCATCGTTGATTGTAACATGTTCAATAAATCGAGATAGGCAACGCCTTGCTTCAATCCCCCAAGCTTCAATTGTCACTTGAGCCCCACATCCATCAACATCGATTTTTCCTTCTCTTAATCCCGGTGATGCAAGGTCACTAGGGACAAACGGAAGACGATGCTTGCTCTCAAAGGTAAGTTGGATGGCATCATCGCCTATGTCTACCGTTAATCCTTGAACTGAGAGGCTTCCGTCCTCAATGGATTCTATTTCACATCCAATCGATCGGAGGTGACGCACTACTGCATCGAAAATCTCCTCAGGAGGAGCCTTTGCTTGCGATATATCGTCTTCCACCTCGGATGCAGGACCATATGCAGAGAGAAACGGGAGATCCATCTCATTCTGGGCCATGAGATCGTCTAGCCCACGACCAAGTCCACGTCTCTCATCACTCATCTCGAAGACCTCCTGGAAACCAGATTGCTTCCAGTTCGGTAGCCAATGCTGCATAATCTTGGCCACCATGACTCTGTGGAGCATGGAACTGAATCGGTACACCTTGACTCGGGGATTCTGCAAGGCGAATGTTACGTCGAATCGCCGGCTCTATGACCAAATCTCCGAAGACCTCTCTGAGATGTCCTGCAACCTGTGTATTCAGGAGAGTTGGTGCATGCATAGTCATAATCACGCCATCCACGCCAAGACGTGGATTGAGTAAACGTCGCACTTCATTGAGAGTTCCTGTCAACAATGCAACTCCTTCCAGAGCAAGATACTCTGTTTGTACTGGTATTAACACGGCGTCTGAAGCCGCCAGCGCATTGATTGACACGATACTCAATGAAGGAGCTGTATCGATTAGGATTAGATCGTAATGTGGCTTGAGTGGTTCAAGAGCCTCACTAAGACGGTTTTCTCGCCCTAGTTGTGATGCAAGAGCCTCCTCCAATCCAATGAGATTCCTATCACCTACTATCAGATGTAGCCCATCCACAGCAGTCGCATGCCGGGCTTGTGTCGCCATAGCAGGTGTAAGTACAACATCTCTCGTCGTAATTGTGACTCGTGACTTGTCAATACCTAATCCTGAAGCACAATTCCCCTGAGCATCACAATCCACAACAAGAACACGCCCCCCTCGCATCGCAACATGTGCTGCGATATTGATTACCGAGGTGGTCTTTCCAACTCCACCTTTCTGATTGGTCACGGTAACTACACGTGCAAGGCCTGCAACTGTTGGTTCTGCCCTAGGTAATTCGATGGACTCACGAGGACGTGCCTTCGTATCGAATCCCTCTGATTCAATTGGATGTTCAACTTCGTTGAATGAGACATCTGTGATGAGATTATCATCAATAGATAATATGTCCACGACCGGATACTCATCCGAACCCATCGTTACCTCAGCGAATGCCTGAGGCATTCAAGGTGACGCCCGTATAGAGGTTAGAGTGACGTTTCATTCAGTCGTACTTTGGAGCCAGCCTACCATCCGGCCTCGTTCTGCATCCATTATCAGATCGAAAGAGTTCTCTGAATTCCCATCTGTCCATGATCTGGAGGCGGTGAAGGTAACCTCGCCCTCATCGATATCATCAATAAAATCGAGAAGATCTGTATCTTGAGTAACTACGAGACGTGAAGTGAATTCAACGTCTGAACGTAGCACACCTCCATCCATCAGCACCTGAGTCGCTCCAAGGAAGTCCGAAGTATCCATCATTCTGGATTGCATCTCAGCAATGGACAATGTATTGGGAATCGCGTTGAGGTTGTACTCCGGCGCATCCGACGGGGCAAGCGTTCCGTCATTCACAACAGTGCAATCGGTGCCTGAAGAACGTACCAAAGTCCATCCTGCATCCGAATCAGGATCAACCCAACTGAGGTTCCATGTCTCTTCAGCACCATCATTTGCATGATTCATTCTGTACAGATAACCATCGTTATTGAGGGCAGAACGTACACCATTTCCAGCGCTCGAATTCATGAGACATTCAACTGCTTCTTCAACTGTAAATGCATGAATTGTCGATTCGTCAGGCATATGGCCATCCCACTGCACCTGCGTATTTGGAATCCCTTCACCTGCCCCTGGTCGACTATTGTATAGGTCGCCCCAAACAATGGCACGTTCCCCAGCAGTGAAAGTAGATTCACGAAGTGTGTAAGTAATCACCAATTGACCATCAGGAACAGCGAAGTCGAGAGCTGCGGATTCATGCCAACTACAATCACTTGATTCACGTGCCTTGTCAATCAGAATATCCACCTTCTGCTCCACGGGCCACGGCGCCCCCTCTCGTACAAGAAGGTCAAGTTTCGCATGTCCAAGACATGTGGCAATACTAGGTTGCTCCATCTTGATAGGAACAAGAAGTTCGCCGTTTACACGCTGCGCTGGTTCAACTGTATAGTCCCAACCTTCCGCAGTTCCGGTAGAACCCTCTTCAAGAAGAATGGAACCGAAGGTAGAGCGTAAATCCAACGGAACAGCGGGTTGCAAAAAGAGCGGTAATGCTTCATCTACAGCTGCGATTCCTGTACCTCCAAAGGCGGTGTTCTGCAACATACTCCGGTCCCCATCTGGAGTGACAAAATCCACTGTCGCTTCAGAACGGATTGTTGTCGCTTCAGTCAACTCCTCCCAAGAAGTAACGGATATATCTACTGAATTCGCATTCATTTCCCATGTAAGACTACTACTACAACGACTTCCGTCCGTAGTCCATGTCCTTCCTGAGAGGTCGGTTAGAAGATCGTAAGAAAGCGATCGTTCGGCTGCAAGATGAATGCGGCCATAACCATCCCTCGTCTCAGTAGCCCCTGCATTATCCCGATCAGTAGGGTCACCAATCTCCGATGTCGGAGCATCACGATAGGCAATACTTGACATCCCATTCATCGTAATTGCAAGATCTCCACAAGCCTTCTCCAACGCAGAACCTGTATTATCACGAAGCAGAGCGACCATGTCGTTACCATTTACCTGAACTGAACCACCCGTCATCGTGAACTCCATACTATCTCCATAGCGTGCAGGTTCAACAGCGAAAGCTTGCTGATCCTGCATCCAAGTCCACCAGTAGCCTCCACCAGCCAAAGCCGCTACTAGTAGGAGGCCTCCAAGGAAAATGGCTCGGCTTGACTTCCTACTATCACCTAGGGACATTGATGCGTTTGGCTTACTGCGAGCCTCGGACCTCGGCTTTGCTTCCGACGGATCTACAATTACGGCTTCGAGAATTGTTGCCTCAAGAACCTCGGTACTATCTTTCTCTACCTTTACTTCAATTACAGAAGGTGGATCTTCTGAAGGAATATCTAGTGATTCAATCTCCTCCTCTTCGAGCAGGAGGAAGCTATCATCGTCGTTGGATTCTTGAATCTCTGATGGAGTATCTTCATCGGAATCCTCAGTATCCTGTTCATCAAGTCGCAGAGAATCGATAATGCGATCAATCAATTCTGACTTTTTACCAGAACGTGGGAGCCCCATCGCTTCGAGAAGAACCTTGAGATCAGCGACTGTTCGCTTCTCGAGATCACTTCGCTTCATCGGATCATGCTCCCTTTCCTTGCATGGACGTCTCCGTCGTCACTATCAAACCGTTGGACTCGCAGTGTGAATGATGGAGATTTGAGACCCTACCACTAGTTGCCGCGATGTTGTGCGATTTGTTCCGGTGACCATCCTGCAGCAAGTAGTTGTTCATCGGTATATCCACCAATCTGTGCAGACCCTGAATTGTCACTATCAGTGCCACTCTGCTCAACCTCGGCAGGAGATTCGGTAGCTGATTCAACCGGGGATTCATCCTCGGAAAGTGCCTCCTCAGGCATGGTCGGACTTTCGTTGGTAGCATCAGTGTTCTCTGCGCCAGTAGTTAGATCCATGCCGAGTTCTCGCTCAGCATCTGCTGCATCAAGTACCTGTTCTTCTGTTGATTTATCTGAAGCCTCTGGATATCTGACTCTCTTGTATGCAGCACCTGCCTTCTGTGCAGCAATGATGGTAGCTACCAGTAGAGGGAGGATAATGAGGCATATTGGAAGCAATAAAGCGCGTGGCCAGAACATCTGAGCCTCTGCATCCACAGTGGCCTTCCACTGAGAGTTCGTGCCCTGCCATTGGTCCGAACTCAATTGTTGACCTTCGATGTACTGGAACACGAGGCAATGCCGTCCCGGCTTCACTGTAAGGGCATATTCCACCTCTTGACCTGAAGGAAGAGCAGGTGCATCTGACTGATCATAACGAATCACCTGAGATTCTGTTGTGATATCTTCCATCTCTGAGGAGGTTTCCCATGGGAGAGCGGATGGCATCATCGCGCAGCCGTTAGGGGCCTCAAATAAACCAAGGCGAAAAGAGGTGTTTCCGCCATCGAATCGATGGCCTTTGAGACTCACTTTGACCTGAACATCATTGATTGGACCCAGATCCAGAATCGGGAAACCGATTATCAATTGATTCAAATCTTGTTCGAACGAGCCAGCATTGGGATCACTGCCATCCCAAATCTTGTTTTCTGCACGGTCATTAACCTCCTCTAGCGACCAATGAGGATTCGGATTCGCATCTGAAGTATCCATCCAAGACTCGACCTCGATTGCACTAAGGTTCTGATGAGGATTCTCGGAATGGTTTCCTTGTGTCACAGGGAAAAACGAGAACGTGAATAGAATAGTAAGGACTCCAAGAACAAGATAAACATTCATTCTCTTATTGGAGCGGTTCTCCTTGAGATTACTCAATTGCTTTTCGCGCCGCTCCTTGCGATTTCTTCGATCTTCCATCTCAGAGATGGGGTCAAACGCTGCTGCTGGAGCGGATTTAGGCCCAACAGGTGGTGCCACTGATGGGCCCTGTACAGAGGCAGGTGTCTCTGCTGATGATACCTCGCTAGCGGGTGGATTCCCGGGTTGCATGGCTTGACCGATGACGGACTTCGATTTCAATCGAACCCATGTCTTCGATGCGCCCTCTCAAGGGATGATTTGAAAATGGAAAGGGGTGGCTCGGTCAATGATGAGGGCGATGCGTCTGTGTATCTTATCCCGCGGCCCGCAGCTGTATAGCACGCGGCGTTTGGTAAAAGAAGCAGAAAATCGCGGAGCAGAGGTAGAAATTGTCGACCCGTTAGAAACAAGCCTAGTTCTCGGCGAACGGAATGGACAGGTTATCCACCGTGGCTGGCCCATTCAGGCTGACGCTGTGATTCCAAGAATTGGTTACTCCGTGACATCTGAAGGGGTACGTGTTGTCCGACAGTTTGAGTCACAAGGCGTCTATGTTGCCAACTCAGCCGACTCCATCCTTCAAAGTCGAGACAAACTGACTGCATCTCAAATTCTATCGCACCAGGGAATCCCAGTCCCACGAACCGCACTCGTAACCTCTTGGCGAGATACAGAAAGGGCGATCTCGAGAGTTGGAGGAGTGCCTTGCGTGATTAAGGCGAGTCAAGGGACTCAAGGAAATTCTGTCCATCTTGCTCATTCAATCCGAGATGCAAGCGAACTCGTCTATCGTTTACTCGCAAATCGAGAAACTGTTCTCGTCCAGGAGTATATTCGAGAAAGTCACGGAAGAGATGTACGTGTAATTGTGGCTGGAGGCGAAGTAGTTGCTGCGATGCGTCGCGTGGCGAGGGGACGTGAATTCCGGTCAAACTTCCATCTTGGAGGACAAGTGGAAGCGATTGAATTGATGGATGAATACGCTAAGGTTGCTATTCGTGCCGCAAATCTGCTTGGCATTGAGGTCGGTGGTGTCGATCTCCTTGAGGGACGAAGCGGGCCAATCCTTCTCGAAGTTAATTCGAGTCCGGGGCTTGAAGGAATTGAGAAGGCTTCGAAAATAAATGTTGCAGGGAAGATTATCGACATGATTTCACAGCGTCACAGAATTCAGTCCACCGACCTTCAAGAGGTTATTCGCCGTCGCTCCGGTCATGGAGCATTGACTGTCCGGATCAAGGATTGGCCAGAATTCATTGGACGACGAATCAAAGACGTGCAAATGGGAGAATCACGTGCATTGACGCTATTGCGTGGTAAGGACCACATCTGGTCTCCCAACGAGGATCTCGTTCTACAGCCAAATGATGAACTCGTGATCTATGGAGAAATCGCGTCCATTCGCGCTCATATGCAAAGGCGCAATACTGCTTCGGAAGAAAGATTCTGACGATCAATTCCCCCACTCGACCCCCTGTTGAAATGAGAGGGTTCAAACCCGACACCTCGTTCCACATTTACCCTTCGGGGATGGGATGGGACCCATGGACGACCAACGACAGCGGAGCGGATGGGCTGCAGATGGCCCAGCGGGCCGCATCGCTACTCCTTTTGATTCATCTATCACAGGCAACAACCAAGTTCTCCCTGCACGCTTAGTTCGAATTCAGCATCTTGCCTGTCTTCCGCTTTGGGAGACCCAATTAAGATCTGAAAAGAAGAGTAATCATACAATTCGATCATATATGTCCACAGCACGACGATTCTCAGCGACAATTATTCCTGGAGAAGAGGAGGTTGATATCGAGGAAATATCAATCACAGAAATGCACGACCGCTGTAATCCAAACAACGGACGACTAGACCTATTCATTCAGGCCATCGCTAATCTAAGACCTGCGACAATCAACGCACGTATTGCTGCAGTAAGTCATCTGTTTCGTTACATAGGGCACCGGATACCCGATTGGGTACATCGCCCCACTGCTTCTCGGCCTCTACCACGAACCCTCACTAGAGAAGAGGTCATGCGTGTTCGTAGGGCTGCTCAAGATTCAGAAAACCCCCTTGCTCATCCCATCATCACGCTTCTCCTTGATACCGGAATGCGTGTATCCGAGTTATGCGCTCTTGAGACTGGGACCATCGATCTAGCTGACTGTTCAGCCAGAGTCTATGGAGGTAAGGGTGACAAGGATCGTACCGTACTATTCACAGAGCGCTCAGTAGATGCGATGGAAGCCTGGTTCGGGACACGGAGATTATTGATTCAAAGAAAGAATCCCCCTAACGACGATGTAGATGCCGTTTTCCTAACCAATCGCGTTGCACGTATCAGTACCCGCTATGTTCAGAAAATGATGGATGTCATTGCTGACGATGCCCTCATCCCGAGAACACGTCTGACACCTCATACCCTAAGACACAATTTCGCAACAGGCCTTCTTGAACGAGGAGTTGATCTTGTCTCAATCCAGAGGCTTCTAGGGCATTCCAACATTCAGACGACGCGGATTTATCTAGACATCAGTGATCAAACGTTGAGAGAAATCTACCATCGGGCCCAAAGTGCGTCTCTAGAAGAGTAATCACCGTTTCCGGCCTGGTCGCTTCTTGTTCTCACGCTTTTCGATATCTTCGGGACCTGTCCAATCCTTGGTTGCACGAACAATATTGCCAGTATGGCCTGGAATCGGACAGTGCTTACCAGAACGGCAACGAGAGCAATTGTCCTTGGGCGGAATCTCAAGAGGCTTCGTTAGCCGCCCGTACTTCCGCCTTGGCATGATTGCATTCCCGAGTTGAGGGGAGATAGTGAATGCGGTTAATCCGAGCGTCGAATACGCTTCATCATATCCTTAACACTCTTCGGAGCACTCAACTTTTTACCGATTTGATCGCCACGAACACCACTCTCTGTATCACTGATAGTAGACTTAGAAGAAGGGGCCTTCTTTGCTGGCTTCTCGGTTATCTTCTTCTTGGCCTTGGTAATTGCACTGGATGCGACCGCTTTGGCAATCTTGGTTGCAGTTCCTGCACTGATGCCCGCTGCCTTGAGACCCTTAAGGCCGGCTTTAGCGACATCTGCCTTGGATTTCATACCAGCACCTGCCAACTTCTTCGCCGTTGCTTCCCCAACACCTGGGATAGCAGTCAACGCATCAATCACCTTCTTGCTTGGCTTCGCCATGGTTAGGTTGGATTCTCGGCCGTGTATGAACATCACGCTGCATTACACCGGATGAATGATGACCGAGGGATGGAATCCAATCTCCATGGAGGACCGGTTCATCCTATGGGCGCAAGTGCGAAGTGGCACTCCGAGAATGCGTATCGACTCAGGAGGAGTCCTGCGGCCAGAACGATGGCCTGAGGGTGGAGGAATAGTATACCTCGGCGATGTTGCGAGTTCCTTCCTCAGCGCACTAGGACCGCATGCACCTCCAGAATTCATCGAACGTCCGGGATTCGACGAACAACGATGGACTCTAGCAGCATCCTCTAGCGGCTTACAGATTATCATCCGCAGCGAATCGTACTGGGGTTTCGCGCTGCTTGCTCGATGTTATCTAAACCGTATCGAGATTATTGGTGAACGCAGTGATGTCGGTCGGCTCGTGATGGATGTCTTAGCTAGCCTTGGCCATAATCCATGGAATGCTGCATTTGGTTGGGCTTTCAAACGGCATACGAACCTATCAATCCCTGAACATCGAGAAGAATGGTCAGGATTAGCGTCTTCAGGTAAAGAGGAAATGGATGCTGCAATCGATCTACTTGAGGATAGATTACGAAAACTGCAAGCAGGAAGTGAGAATGTTAGAAAGGTCCATGTCGAAGAAGCCAGAAATGACATCGATCGAGCAAGAAAAGCACTTCTCGAACGAAACCTACCTTCCGCGATGCGCGCAATGGCTCGTGCTGAGAAAGAACTCATCCTCGCAGACCCTGATACTAGATCGGATATTGATAAAATGGAAGAGAATGATGAGGGAATTCCCTATGTCGATCTGACTGGTGAGGAATAATCAACCAATTTTTTCCCAAATCCACTGCCAGACGCCGTGGTTTGCAAGATAAATGACGATAGATAAGGCAAAACAAGCTGCATATACTGCACTCTTCGGAATTTGAAGGGCATCTTCAGACTCCTCATCGAAGTACCGAATGAGCCCTGCAGCTTGCTGGATGCCGCTGTTATCCTTCTTCTTCGCCATGCGAACCATTCTTCCCGACCGAGGGGGCCTATTTGACCGTGACGCACACGGATTCGCCGTAATCAGGGTGCTAAAGCTTCGACAAGAACGACGCCGTCGTGGAATTCTACGATACGTGAAGCGGATTCTACCGCTGCATCGAGAGTATGAGTCATGAATAGTTCACGGCGACGACCATCCTTCATCTGTAACACCAAACGATGGGTTAGTTTGGAAAGCGTTGATCGGTCAACTGTTTGCCAAACCCAGTGGTCGGTCTCAATGGTCACAAGAGCTTCAACAGGTACCAATGCACCTTCTGCACGCCCATAGAGGCGTGCCCGATCGGTCAAGGAACGTAGTTTACGTACTGTTTCGTTCGTGTTCGTACGAATCAATCGACCCTCGTCCTTAGCGTATCTCGATGACCTTCGGCTAATCTGTTCCTGCATTTCCATCCCATCCCGACCTTTGCAGGTCGATGCATCCAATCTTGAAAATAGATATTTAATCATGATTGCAAATTAACTATTGATACGCCGTTTAAGGGGAGGATGATTTAGAGCCAAAGTGTCGATCAAGATAATTCCAAGATTGAGATACGAAGAAGAGAGGTAGGCACCCCAATAGGAGGATTAGGCTAGGTTCAGATGTGATTACCAAGAGAGCAATCCCGGCAAATCCACCGAATATGGCTCCACGATGTGCTGACCTATTCCTGAGATCCATACCGATGCGAGGTAATTGCGAGCCTAGAGCTCCAAGTGCAGACACTGTACCAATTGTCCATAGGACTGAAAGATTAGGTGCACCCCCTACGAATACAGCTATTCCTGGTCCAAGCAGAGTTAGTAGTGTAATGCCAAAAGATGGCCAGGTCATTCCACTAGAATACCGGCTGGATTCAGTTGTTCCCCCCATCATGTCCGAAACAGAGAACATCATGAGAACAACAACCAGATGGTACGCTCGTACCACCGGCTCAAGTTCCAATACTGAATCCGGTCTAAGGGTCAGTAAAGTAGTCATGAGGGCGATAGCAAATCCTAGATTTGCATCAGATTTACGTACTCTTCGACAATTCATCGATGATGATGTTCGGATCAGAAGTTCGGCAATCAGGAGTCCTTGGATTGAATTAATCATCAATGAGGTGAACGATGGTTCGGGTACAAATGAGGATATTTCGAACGATGATGATACTGGAGTAAAAGCCCCGGATGATGTACCCACAGCGATTAGAGGAAGAAGATGAGCCGTCATCATGATCCAAGGCCCTGATCCACGTCTTCCTTGGCAAATTAGAATCCATACTGATCCGGTAAATGCGCAGATCAGTATGCCTCCCTCAGGCCCCCCTGCAAGATACTGGACTGCAGTAAAGATGGAATCAGAAACTCCCCAGAGGGTTGCATGAACATGAGATGGTTCGCCTCGATGGCCACTCACGGCAAGAAGAATCGCAGTACCCAGTAAAGCGATAGGAATCAAGAGAAGAAGACGTTCGAAACGTTCTGCTTCGCTGGTAAAACGTCTTCCAATAGCTGGCCCAAACCAAATCAATGGTAAAATCAGGACCTGGATAAGAAGCAGGTCTTCGATGCCCATCAATGCGGCTCTTTACACACAAGGCATTGAACCGTGCGGAAGTCTGTCGCTACAATCATTCGATGGTGGATGGACGGATAGTCGTGGGAGACGACCAAAGGCCGTGGAGGCAACAAGCCGAGGAGAGCCTTCTGCTTGTTGCTATGGAGGCATGGCACGGGGAATCTGATATATGGCTTGAAGCTGCACTTCCTCGGTTGGATGAAACCTTACGTGTAAATCCACTTCGCAGAGAATGCGACTGGGTTCGACAACGTATCGAAGAAATGGGAGGGAGGGCCCTCGGTTGGGTTCCTAATGCCTATGTTATGCCATGGGAGCGAGGGGGAGCTCCTGCAGATATCAAGCCCCTGTTCAATGCGTTCCATGAAACTGGACGTACCACTAGACAGGAAGCTGTATCCATGATTCCACCAATGATGTTTGATCTAAATCCTGGAGAAATCGTTCTTGACATGTGCGCATCACCTGGATCAAAGAGTACGCATCTCGCCGAGATACTCGCTGGAAAGGGGGGGGTGATTGCCAACGATGTTTCTCGTTCGCGCACAAATACATTGGTTGCAAATGCTCAACGAGCATCATGCTCCAATCTAATGATAATTCAACACGATGGTCGGCATGTTCCCAGAGGTACTGGTCAGGGATACGATGCTGTACTCGTCGATGCACCTTGTACTGGATCGGCAACCACGCGGAAGAATCCCGATGTTTGGAGAAAATGGCAACCATCTGCAGGACTGGAATTACACAAATTGCAGATATCTCTACTGAATCGAGCAATTGATGTTGTTCGACCCGGTGGCACTGTGGTCTACTCTACCTGTTCAATTGATCCAGTAGAAAATGAAGCCGTCATTGCACGGATTCTCGAAGAAAGAGATGATGTCGTGTCTATCCAATTCGAACCATCCCGTACACCGGGCCTCATTTATCGCCCCGGCATGGATGAATGGGCCGTATTTGATGACGATATGGAGATTATTTCAGATGGATCTGGTGCTCCTCCACATAATCCCAAAATTCGAGAAGCACTTGGCAAATGTGTTCGATTACTTCAACAAGATACGGGGCAAGGTGGATTCTTCTTCGCAATTTTACAGAAGAAGGCAGATGCGATGATGGAGATTAGACCAGATGCTCGTCGAATTATTCCAAACTCCAAACGAAAGGGCATACACCCCTCTATAGTAAGCGAAGAAACCCTAGATATAATCCAAACAGATCATGACCCAATACTCTCAGATGCTTCAATCTGGAAGAGAGGGAAACGCATCCTCTGGGCGAGTCAAGCGATGAAGAAGCGTGTATGGGATATGGATACAAATTCACGACCGGATCGAATACATCTAGGAAAACAATGGTCGCCGCTGAATATCATACATGTAGGGGTCCGAGGTTGGGAAGATCGCGGAGGTAGGAACATTCGTCTGTCCTCTGAAGCGATGCATAGTATCCCACTCGGAACGGAGGGAGAGAGAATTCACGATGTTACTCCAGAGGCCCTAATACGGATTCTCAAACAGGAGGAGCCCGCTGAAAATGAGCAAGGTTATGATTCTGGTGGGCACATCCTAAGATGCGAGTTTGATGGAGTAGAGTGGAGACTACCTGTATGGGTGGGTGAGCGTATCACTGGAATGTGGAAGGATACAGAAGCACTCATCTTATTGGATCGATTCAAGGACGTGATCTAATGAATATTCGATTCTGCGTATTGAGTATATTCTTGGCGGTGCTCCTGATGCCAATGGTACAGGCAGCCCAATTGATTGAGGTGTTCGTTCCAAATGGAGGAACCATTCAGGATATCGTAGATGAGGAACTCCTAGAGGAAGTGCAATCAAGTGAAGCTATCCTCATCTCATGGCACTCTGATAATGAGGACCCATTGAACATCCTCGCTGCAGAACAGAGAGCCGTTGCACTAAATGCCTCAACAGGAGATATTCGGTATGATGGAACGCTCCTAGCAGGAGATATTCAATCGGGACAAGATATCCAAGTCCATACCCGATGGACAGAGACAGGAGACATTTCAATCGACGCTCAGATACGACTCAACGAGACAATTGGAGACGAAGTAATCATCCGATGGTTGATTCTACGGCCATCAATCTCTGTTGATAGTCACCCTCTAGCTCCTAATGACTTGAATGTGGTCGCCTACCATGCATGGACTTCAACCTTCAACCGTAGCGAAGGGGCAGATGAGGTATGGAACCATGTAGTGCAACCAACGACTTTGTTGGAATGGGGTATCGAACCAGGAGAAAATGTCCGGGTTGTAACCAGCCTGATTTCGATGAATGATCATCTAGTCCATGCTTCTGGAATTAGTCATCTTGATGCACATGTAGCCGAGAAAGGTGCGAAGAGTACTGCAACTGCAAGCCTCATTATGGGTATTGGAATCCTTTCCCTCACAGCAGTATTTATCGGTGAAAAAAAACGGCAACAGTCAATGCCTAAAATTCGGCCAATCGTGACTGGTAACGGCGACAATATCCAACACCGTATCCATGTTCAAGCTGGTGCAGCTGGTATCGTAATTGATGGTATCGAAGGAGGGCGGACATGGAGAATGGTTGCACGACGGAATCTACCAATAAGATTGGAGCCAAAAGAGGAAACAGAAATTCAAATTCGAAAATTACGGGCAATTGAACATGATGACCCCTGCACAATCAAGATGGAAGTCGACGGGCATGACCGGTGGATACTAGATCTAAGGTTCCCGAGAAAAGTTGCGAGTGAGGAAGAGTAACTGTTGGAACTAGGTTATTCGCTGGAAACTTCAAGAGCGGCGGACCGAACTGCGTAGCCCCGAAGGCGATGTGGAATGCTCGACGACACCGACCGTGCAATCCTCGCCCAATTGATCGAGGATGGGACCCGTTCCAATCGAACCGTTGCAGAAGCGATTGGTGTCTCACAAGGAACTGTCAGCAATCGAGTAAAGCGATTAGAAGAACTGGGCGTCATCCTCGGATATACTGCACGCATAGATCCAGAGAAGGTTGGATGGAGAATTACAGTAGTGATAGGCATCCGAATAGAAAAGGGACGATTACTCGAAATCCAAGGGAGAATTGCAGAAGACCCGCGTGTTATCTCAGTATACGATGTCACAGGGGATTACGACTCGATGGTAATTGCTCTCGCCAAAGACAGAGAGGACCTCAACGATTTGACAAAAACCGTCCTCTCCATCGATGGTATCGAACGTTCTCACACACATATGGTTCTGAACACAGTAAAGGACTCCAAGATAGAGATGCCGAAGAATCACAAAGATGGCGCTTGATATGGCCTCGGCCCCATGAGGTCGTCTCATGACATTGCAAAATCCATCTACTGGACAGAGGACTTGGGCCGCTATCGAATCCGATCTTAAGATTCGGCAACCCGCTTCGGATCAGAACATGACCCTTCATTTCGGTCGATGGGAAGATCAACCTCACCAACATCTACCAGTTGCCCGTATGTTTGCGGGGCCATGGAAAGGTATTCTCGTAGCTGATGAAGTGGGCCTTGGAAAAACCATATCTGCGATGATCTCGATTCGAGAACTCCATGCTAGAGGTGAAACGGGAGGTATTCTAATTGCTTGTCCAGGGAGCCTGCGATCAAAATGGAAGAACGAACTCGCACATCGAGTCGACCTTGAAGCAAAAACGCCCGCGACCTGCGCCTCCTTCCTCGAAGAACTCGATGCTCTACAGAACGGCTCAAACAATGTTGTAATCGTCAGTCACGGTGTTCTCCGGCGAGCCGAAACGCTTGATTCGATGGTAGGTCAAAGGATGGATTTACTCATGACAATTGTCGATGAAGCCCACCATGTTCGAAATCCGAAATCAAGGCTTCATGATGCGGTCCAAATGCTCTTCCTATCATCGCGCTGGAAGATGCTTCTCACAGCAACACCAGTCAATCTTGATAATGAGGATCTTTTTGTCTTACTCTCTCTCATCGCTCCAGATCGATGGCCTGATATCCATTCCTTTCGTGCTACTATGTCCCCCACTGCCACAATACACAGTGCTATCGATGCAGTATGTACAAAACCAATTCAAGCCGATCAACTCAGAAATGAAATCGGTCGATTAAGCAATTACGTCGCAATGCAAGATGATCCTCGATTGAGGGATATTCGAGTTCTATCTGCTGAAGGTGAATATCTTTCATCAAAATCACATCGTGAACTTGTCGACCTATTGAGAGAGATGTTGCCGCTGAACGACATGCTCGTTCGAACGCGGCGGAAAGACCTCGACATGGAGCTTGCTCAACGATCTCCGGTCATACTTCACGTCAATCTAACCGAAGAAGAATGGGCTCTCTACAGGGCAGCACGAACCTGGTCATATCGGCTCCAGCGTCTAAGAGATCCCGATGGTGGCTTTGATTGGGCATCGATTATGCCAGAACGAATGGCATCATCCTGTCTGCAAGCCTACGCATCCCATGTGCTCCATAAAATCGAGAAAGTATTGGAGACTCCTCCCGATGAAGAGGAAGAAGACGCTCGAATTATTGATGCATGGAGGAACTTGCCGGAACATCGAGAACTTGTACGCGCAGCGAAATCTCTTGGGCATCGAGATACGAAATATGAGGCGCTAATCGGATGGCTAAGGAAACAAGAAACAACAGATGGTTTTGATGGAGGGGTCCTCCTATTCTCCCAATTCCATGGTACCCTTGAACACCTTCTGAAAAAATTGAACGATGACGGGCTCAGAGCAGAGTTGCTGACTGGAAAAACGCCACTTGCAAGACGAGATGAAATCCGAGAGCGGTTCGCTCGTGGCGAAATGGATGTACTCCTAAGCAGCGAAGTCGGAACAGAAGGGCTCGATCAACAACACTGCCATCGACTCGTCAACTACGACCTCCCATGGAATCCAATGAAGCTAGAGCAGCGAATTGGGAGGTTAGATCGCTATGGACAGAGGAGTCCCGTAATACACATCGCAAACATGTGTGTTCAAGGTACGATCGATGCTGCAATCCTAGGTCGATTGCTATTCCGTATCCAGATCTTTGAAACATCTCTTGGAATGGTTGACCCGATGCTAGGTCGAGCCGTCCGTGTTCTTGCTCAGAACGAGATCTCACGAAATGCCGTCAGAGAGGATGCAGAACCAGGTTTCCAATTCATGGATCTTGACCATTATCTTGAGATTGAGAATGACGAGGACGTCGAGGAGATTCTTCAGGAGAGAAATCGATGGGTTACCGAATCGGCACTCAAAGAGCGAGAGGTCATTGGAGCGGATCCAGGTGTTCGACGCGTACGTTCTGCAATGGAAGAGCATCGAGTAGATGTCAAACCAGAAGATGTCCGACGGCAAATCGAACGTTGGATGATTACGAATGGAGGGGATCACTACGAAGCGTCTGACGGCGTCTGGATGATTCGGTTATCCAATGAATGTCTGGAGAAATTGAGTTCATCCAGACACGGAACGACGGATTGGAAGGAGCTCATATGCCGACTCAGTCGACGTGCTGGACCACAATGGCTTGAGATCACGTATAGTCAAGCCATCGCTCGAGAACGTACTGATCTTGAATTTGTCAATCCTTGGCATCCTCTGATGCGTATTTCTCTCGATGAATCTACCCGAGTGTTCGGAGAGGATGTGATTGCCTCTGAAATTCTTAGTGTGGGGTCTGCCGACTCTCTTCCCACTGGAACTGCTTGTGTCGTGGCAATTGAGTGGCGAGTTCATGGGCTCAACGAACACCGAATTCGGCGATGGCTTGCTCTAGATGAAAAGTTCAATCCGCTCATTACCCTCGACCACAATCCGTGGATGGATACCGAGGAAATACCTCGAGTAATAATGCGAGACGATTCCTTGATTCAACACTTAGAAGAAGCTCGAACTCGACTCCATGGTGAATTACTATTCCATGAAAGAAATCGATTAGCCCCCTTGCTGAATGAACTGACTATCAATACTAATGCGGCGTGGAAATCAAGAATTGAAGCAGAAGAAGTACAAATACAGAAAGCAGAATGGAATGCTACGCTCCGTGACGAAATTGTCGATATACGGTGGTTGCGTATGAAGCGGGGTATCATCAATCGGCTCCATGAGCAATTGAACGAACGTATCGAAGAGATAGACAGAATTAGGCAATCTATGCAAGCAAGCATAGCCATTCCAATCGTTGTCCTTATCGGGGAATAACACCGAGAATCACAAAAATCGACCGGGAGGAGGATCGACTGTATCGATTAGAGGATTCAACTCGTTCACGTGTGTCTTCAAACCCTCAACTGTAGACCCTTTCATTGCCATAGACCTCATTAGGACTCTGCGAGTTGAATCATCGATTCTCATATCGAGGCTCCGCATTCTAACACGCAGACGATCGTGAAGGCGTTCACCAGTTCGGTCCCAATCCATCATCAACATCACAGATGCACCGCCATCAAACGGATTTCTCCGCCCATACCTGTCATGGAGATGAGCAATCAATCGACTCTGACTCCAACCCCTGTTGACCAGTTCAATGGGGCCATCAAAACCTAAGGCACGAAGTGTCTCAAGATCTCTGCGCCCTTCGACTATAATTGGGCATCCAGAACCGCCTTGGATAGGATTCCTATTTCTTGACCTCGCACGAGCAAGTGCACGAGCAGAGGACATGAGGGACTCTTCTCCTAGAGGATTTCGACGACCAAAGTTGGATGACATCAGAATTCTTTCTCCATACCTATCCGGTACCCATCGGCACGCCGAAGTTCGAAGCCCCCTTGGTAGAACGATTTTACAAGGTAGTTCTTGAATGCGAAGCATAGAATCTCTCTAATCAAAGGAATTCTTGCCCACTCAACCATCTACTAACTATGGGTCTTGAGTATGGATGGTTGAGGCCCACGAATGCTTATCTACGGGAGTCAAGACGCTTTGAACGAGGGTTGGGAATGGGCATAGCGAGCGCCGCATTCGACAGTCTTTGGAATGAGTACTTGGTATGGTCCGCAATCGTCGGTTCTATCACGTTTATTTGGCTAGCACACCACTCACTCACCTACCGCTCAAAAGATGAGGGGGATGATTGGGTTGATGTCGACGGAATAGAAGTAGGCGTCTTCCCAAAACACAACGACAACATCTCCCTTGAACTAGCATGGACGATTATTCCATTTATCCTCATCATCTACTTGACATGGATTTCTTGGGGCCCGATTAACGATATCTGGGCAGACCCTACTGATCCTGACAGCCAGTATGGCCTCGATTGCACGGATGCTGCTGCTGACCCAAACAAGTGCTACCACACCATCGATATTCAAGCGCAGCAATGGTTCTGGTCCATCGACTGCCGTGACCTCGGGCCTACACTCTGTGATGCATCACAGTATCAAGATTTGAATGGAACTACAGTCCCGGTGATATCTTTGAAAGAAGGGCAATTCTATCTCGCAAATCTCACTTCAATCGATGTAACCCATGCTCCATGGTTCGTAGCATTCGGGGTGAAAGAGGATTCAGTACCAGGACTTGACACTCAGGTCTGGATTATTCCGACCTGTGATGAAGCCGACTGTGGCGGAGAAGAGGGAGAATCATCCCTACTTCTATGCACAGAATATTGCGGTGACGATCACGCCTACATGGCCGCTGTGGTGAATGTTCACAAGTAAGGTGTTGAAGATATGAAGCAGAATACTCTTCTTCGAACTCTTGTCCTACTAACCGTTCTCGGCCTAGCTCTAAGCATGGCACCTCAAGCAGATTCTTTGCCCAATGGGATTATTGGACAAAGCGAAAAGGGGTGCACTTGCCACGGTGCCATCCCTGATTCCGGTGTGACTCCTTCCATCGAGGGGCTCCCGGCGACATTCAACGCCAGTACTACCTACACCTTGACTATTTCATTCACAGGAGGGCCTTCGGGGCAATCAGGTGACCCCCACAACCTGGGAGGATTCAATTTAGCTGTATCTTCTGGAATTCTCGAAGCAGTCGATGATACTGTCAAGATTGATGCAGATCAAGCCACTCATAATGGAATTGATGATGATTTAGATGGGAATGGAATTCAAGATGCAATCGAAGCCGGAGGGGCTGCAATCGTCAGTGGTAACGATTACACCTCATGGTTAGTCAACTGGACATCGCCGTCAAGCGGATCAAGCACTTTCACACTTGCAGTCAATTCTGTTAACGGAGATGGGCAAGCAAGCGCCGATGACGCTTGGAATCTAATGGCCATTACAGTTGCAGGACCCTCTACTGGAGCAGCGGCCGAGGAATTACAATCTGCAGATCCCTTTGTCGTACTTGTAACACTCATCATCGTGTCTGCATTCTTACTCGCCACCGTCATCCTCTACACATTCTATCGAGTTAGCCCGGACGGATTTAACTGGGAAAGTTTCGCCCCATGGATTATTGAGTGGTTAACATCCACGGATCACAAGAAAGTTGGGACTCTCTACTTCCTAGCAGGATTCTTCTTCCTAGGCGTGGGAGGAATCATGGCTCTTCTAATCCGAATCCAACTTGCTGTCCCAGGCAATGATTTCCTCACTCAAGACCAATACAATGCATTCTTCACGATGCATGGAACGACGATGATTTTCTTGGCTGCTATGCCATTAATCAATGGATTAGCGAATTGGCTAATCCCACTACAAATAGGAGCCCATGACCTTGCTCTTCCACGAATCAACGCGATGTCTTTCTGGCTACAACCATTCGCAGCTATACTGATTTTCACAGGTGTATTCAGTGGGCAAGCTGCTGATGTAGGATGGACTGGATACGCGCCTTACATTGTCTCAGAAACCGCGCATACTGGAACTACACTATGGGTTGCTGGACAAATTATGCTGGTAGCATCGTCCACACTTACTGGAATCAATTTCCTAGCAACGATTTGTGGCATGAGAGCCCCGGGTATGGGTTGGATGCAGATGCCGTTGTTCACTTGGTCTATCTTCATAGCCAATCTGATGCTCTTCCTTTCCATCCCGGCTTGGGGTGTTGGACTTATTCAGGTCTATCTAGATCGTACCATTGGCACTGCATTCTACCATGTTGCATCCGGAGGAGACCCACTTCTGTGGAGTCATCTATTCTGGTACTTCGGCCATCCAGAGGTGTACGTAGTGATTGTTCCAGCCTTCGGTGTAATCTCTGAAGTTCTTGCCACCTCTGCAAGGCGCTCCGTCTTTGGATATCGGTCGATGGTCTACGCAATGGCAGGCATCGGTGTAGTGGCCTTCATCGTATATGGCCACCATATGTTTACCTCTGGAATGTCCCCTACCCTCCGCTTCGTAACCATGCTCACAACGATGCTTGTCGCTGTCCCAACTGGAATCAAGATATTCAATTGGCTCAAGACAATGCACAAAGGATCTCTTGTCTATCGGACTCATACTCTATGGGCGCTAGGATTCCTCGTAACATTCACCCTCGGTGGAATCTCAGGGATGTTCTTCCCCTCGCTAGCCATGGATACTCATCTACACGAGACATACTTCGTCGTTGCACATTTCCATTACGTATTCGTAGGTGGAACTGTATTCGGCGTGTTCTCTGCTGTATACTACTGGTTCCCTAAGATGTCAGGGCGGATGATGGACGAAAAGTGGGGACTCCTACACTTCCTAACCGGATTTATTTCCTTCAATGGTATCTTTTGGCCAATGCACAAGCTTGGTGTCCTTGGAATGGCTCGACGTCACCACACATGGTTCATTACAACGGATGATTACGCAAATATCCCAGCAGAAATGGCATCTTGGAACTTATTCATCACTGCCTGCGCTTTCCTCTTCTTCTTCTCAAACTTCATACTCGTCGGGAATATAATCAAGACGATAGTGTCCGGCAAGAAAGCTCCAGCAGATCCATGGGGGGGTTGGTCCTTTGAGTGGATGTGCTCCTCGCCGCCACCAACTCCTTCGTTCGATCCACACAATCCACCAGTTCTTCGAGATGCGAACGAACATATTGCATCCGAGCCTTCACGGCTTGCAAAATGGTTTGAAGGTCTCATGATGGCAGAAGAAGACGATTCGGAGGTGAGTCATTGAGCGCAGATTACGGCCATGATAATCATGACCATCATGCCTCCCCCTGGGGACCTCATGATTGGAGTCACGGTGCACCGCACAACTCGTTTGCACCGCTAATCATGAGCGCTGGTTTTGCGATGTTCCTATACGGATTTGCCCATGTCTTCATCGGTGGAGATGTTGCTGATCTTGGCGCACTTAGTGGTGTAATGCTTGGCCTAATCATTATCACAATGGGCTTGCTCGTCTGGTGGCGGCAAGATATGTCAGCAGATGGAGTATACGAACCAAAGGCAACTGGTGCACCATTCCGTAATATCGATATTCGCAAGGTTTCGATGTGGATTTTCTTGATGTCCGAGATGATGGTATTCACCAGTCTATTCAGTACCTATATCCGCTATCGTCTAGGCATCCAAAACTGTGGAGACGTCTTCCTCTCTGGGGAATGGGTCGAAGGTACGTCCGTGGTATGCTTTGAGCCCGCAGCACATCTAATTGCAAGCAGTTGGTTCCATCTCGCACCAGGAGCAGTGAACACATTTGCTTTGATTATCTCATCATTCACTATTGTCCTTGCACTCAAGACTGCGAAGATGAGCGACAAAAAGTACGCTGATAAGTATGAAATTGATATGGAAAGTGTCCAGAAGCATCGAAGTCGCAAGGTTGCTATGTTCCTTGGCTCGACCCTCTTCCTCGCAACACTCTTCCTAACGCTGAAGATGATTGAATGGTTCATTGGTTTCCCTACCCCTGGTCCTCTGACTGACCTAAATCACGGCCACTCAGAAATTGCCTCACTTTACACTGAAGGATACACTATCCATGCAAATTCATACCAGCATTACGCGTATGATACATCATATCACGATGGCCACGAGATCCCTCACGACAGCGCCCTCTACAGCATGATGCAAGCAGGAACGCATCCAGGTGGAGTGATGATGGCGGATATCCGAGTTGGTGCTTCGACCTTCTTCGTGACAACAGGCACCCACGGAGTACACGTCCTCGCAGGAATGATTGGGCTATCCTACATGACTTTCAAGGGACTCCGTGGAGGCTATGGTCCTTCGAATGCTGTTTCGATTGAATACTTCGGCCTTTACTGGCACTTCGTTGACCTAGTATGGGTGCTCGTCTTCCCATTCTTCTATCTGTTCTGAGGTGATGAAATATGGCACACTACACGATTTTAGGAAAAGATCCCTACTGGATGAACTTCTGGGGTCTGATGATACTTACTGCAATTGAGGTGGCTGCTGTCGGTGTTGAATTAGGCGACACTATTACGATGAGTATTCTTATCGGAATCGCTATCCCGAAGTTCATCATGATTGCAGCGATTTTCATGCACCTATACGGCGATGCGGATTCAAAAATCCTCACAATGACGGCGCTCTTCCCAGCGTTCTTCATCATCGTCATGGTTTTCTTCATCGGCCTAACTAGCCCGGGAACCGCAACCGAGCTCCCTGCATGGTGCCGACCCGGATATTGGACCTGAAATGCACAAAGCGTGAAATCTACCTTAGGATTCGAACACCTGTAGCTGACGTCGCATAGCCTGGTATTGCGCCGGATTTGAAATCCGGTGTCCCTTGGACTCGGGAGTTCGAATCTCTCCGTCAGCGCCTACCTTCAACTCGGGAAATCTATTCAACGCCGATGTTGCTCCGTAACCATGGGCGTGCGCAGAACGGGACCCTCACTCATCGTTCTCATGCTGTCATTGAGCCTTGTTGGATGCCTCGCTGCAGCTCCTGCAGAATGGGGAACAGGACAAGGAATGGTCTCCGTAGAAATGTCCAATGATGGGACGAGTGTGACCATTCACGAACGTCTCTCTAGTGACTCCAATAATGACATCGTTGGAGTCGACGTTCCAGTCATTGGCTGTAACACCAATGAAAATGGTACTATTCCTCAGAAATCACAAGATGTGACAGCGTCCGACCATGGTGGAGATCCGATTAGAATCGAAGGATGGCTTGCTACATCGAAGTATTTTCCAGATGACGAAGGGCCTTCAATTCAAGCAATCATCGTCGATGTGATGCCAATTGAAGAAGCACAGGACACGAAAGGGGTAGAGCGAGACCCTGGACAACAAGTTCCAGGTATCCAAGACAAACGATGGGCTACTCCTCTCTATGCTGAGGCTCAATTCGGGCAGGACTACGACGCCGTCGAAGAAAAGCGTGGTTGGGCCCTGATTGGTATTATTCCAGGTAATGAGAATGTGCTCGATGGAATGGCTGGACTACAAGAATGGAATCGCCCAGTTGCCTTAGAGGGTTACATGATCCACGGATCGGTTGGAGGTACAGTGACTATTCCATCAGGTTCATCCGTACAGGATTGTGAATTGAGTTCTAACACTCGATTTGCTGCTCACATGGTAATCACCAGCATCGAAATCGGAGGCGTGACTGCATCAGAATCCGAGGCATACTCTATGGGAAGTATACCTCTCATCGGCGGTCCACTCTACCTAATGATCGTCCTTATCGGAGGTGGGGCGGGTGCTTTCGGGACATTTACCTACGCTTCAATCCAGATTCGCACTGCTGCATCCAAACAAGCAGCTACGCTGATGTCGGAGAAGCAGATCAAAGCAGCAGGAAGTGTTGCGAAGGAACTCAAGAAGCACAAGAAGGAAGTTGAGAGTATCAACAAAGACAGAGAAAAATCCGAATCTGTCGGTGTAGTTGACGACACCAGTGTGAAGAAGGTCGAAATCAAAGAATTTGATATCTCAGCAACACTAGACGGACCCGCAGATTCTATGGAGGCGTTGAACAGTGTCTCACGAACCCCTGGTGCAGGAGTAATCCAAACCGAGGCATCAATCGAGATGGCCGACAAATTACGCGAAGTCATGGAATCCGCGATGGAAGAAACAAGTTCTCCATCTTCTGGTCCAAGTGGGCGTCGAATGGGTGGAGGCGTAACTGGCAGTGGTGGCCCAGGAAGTCGACGAACCATGTCGAGTTCGACTAGTTCCAATGAGATTGTTACTGAGGATGAATCACAACCTGAGCCAGTAAAGCGGAGCCCCCCGGTCAAGAGGAAGCGGGCGGTTCGCACACCAAAGGAAGAAATCATCGATCCTGAACCAGAAGAAGAACCAGAAACGCGGGCCGACACTCGTGAAGGTCCAAGTATCTCAGATGATGATGAATTCTCAGACTTCAGTTTCTAATTAGACGATTAGACGTATTGCCTGTGGCATGACTTGCATATCCAGAGGTGTACATCCAATGAGTTCACCATCAATGTTGATTGCCATTGGTTCATTCGTCTCGATTCTTAGATGTTTGAATCGGTGATAGATAACGCTGGGATGGAAAACATGTCTCCCCTCTTTCTGGAGCATGCCAAATGCCTTCAGCAACGATGGGCGACTCATCCTCTGTAATATGCCAAGATCCATCTCACCATCATCAACTGATGCACCTGGTCCGAGTTTCAATCCAGAACCACCAAGCTGGGTATTCTGAATCAAGAAAAGAGTGTAGTCACCCTCCATTCGATGACCATCAAGAGTCAATGTGGCACGACGACGACGATTGACAAGCATCATCATGACAATTCCTACATCGTAACGTATTGGACCCATCCAACGTAACTTCTCTGCGAGAACGACTGAATCTACCCCCAACCCCCATGTTACGAGATTATGACTATACCATGTCATCTCAGGGCCTGGGTCCTTACGATTCCCTGATCGCAGATTCACCTCGGCAAGGTCAATCGCTTGAGTACGGCCTCGAAGAATTCTAGATACACCATCATCTACCCCTGAGATTCCGAGTTCTGTTCCTTGAGAGTTCCCGGTTCCAGCTGGGATGACTGCGAAGATTGGTGTCGTTGTTGGTTTAGTTCTCATCCAACCAGTAATTGCTTCAGAAAGGCTACCATCACCACCAACCACAGCAATACAATCTCCATCACTCAAATCTAGAGATGCGGCAATCTCGACAAGATGGCTTGCATATTCTGAATGATGTACGTCAACAACTACTCCTGCCTCAATGAGGAGACGTTCGGCTTCTTGACCAACCAAGAGACCTTTCTTCCTACCAGAATATGGATTGACAAGGAGATGCACTTTGGAAGGGATTGACACATCAATTGCTGGCTGAGTGAAAAAAGGAGCGAAGATTGGGCGATGGACGCCGCTACGCTTTTTGGAAGAGGTGTCTGCTTCGAAGATCAAACGATCAACGGAATCGCCCATGAATTGAAAGAGAGGGCCCACAACATGAACCCTGTCCTGAACTATACCATAATTGAAGCGAAGCCATCATGATAGATGCATCCCCCCCATACAACATGGAGCCAGAGGTGCGGTTCATGGCAAGAGCCATCGAGATTGCAGAACGTGGTCTCGCGCGAGTTTCTCCAAATCCACCAGTAGGTTGCGTCCTAGTACGGGATGGGCGGATTATCGCAGAAGGGTGGCACGATCGTATTGGTAACTTGCATGCCGAACAAGCAGCAATCGCAGATGCAGAAGAGCGTGGAGAGCCAACGGAAGGAGCCACCGCATACGTGACACTGGAACCATGCAATCACTTTGGACGAACGCCCCCTTGCACTCAGGCTCTGCTATGGGCTGGAATTGATTCGGTAATAATCGCCGCCAAGGACCCGAATCCTAACGTTCGTGGCCATGGAATTAGAGTTCTCGAAGAAGCAGGCATCGAAGTTCGTTATGGCATGTTAGAATTAGAAGCGGAAAAGCAAATGCAGGCATTCATGCGTTGGTGTCATCATCGACGACCCATCGTAACTCTGAAGATGGCAGTCGATGCAAAAAATCGTGTCGACACAGATTCGGGACCTTCTGCCCGTTTCACCACAGAAAAATCACTCGATTTCGCTCATGCTTTACGACGACAGACAGATGCAATCCTTGTCGGCTCAGGGACTGTAATCCGTGACAATCCATCGCTCACTGTTCGCCACGTCCCTCTTGATGGAGTTGACCAACCATTACGTATCGTTCTGGATCGACGAGGCCGTGTCTCATCGGATGCAAAGGTCTGGAATCGAGAGGCACCAAGCCTTCACATCCATGGATTAGAGGATGTTGAAGAAAAAATGGATGTCGAATCCATAGCAATCGCTGATCTCAATGAAGAGAAAGGATTGCACGATCTACTCGATCTACTTGGGGATCGAGGTATCCAAGAACTTCTGATCGAAGGCGGCCCCCAAATCTGGACGAGTTTTCTTGATGCAGGCCTTGTAGATCGTCTAATCCACATCCGTAGTCGTGAAGATATAGGAAACGGACCAAAGATGATGCTAGATGAAGTATACTTGGATTCAAACAATCTCTTACTACATTCCGAATCTGAAGACACAGGTGATTGGATTCAAATCTACACAAAATCGAACTTTAAGCCCCCAAATTCAGCGTGGCCCTACCCGTCGAGTTGAAATCAATCCGCCCGGTCGAGAAGGCTGGGCGATTGGTGTAGTCTGGATATCATCTGGCGCTTCGGACGCTAGGACACGGGTTCGAATCCTGTATCGCCCACTCTCATATCGGTTGCAAGCGAAGTAGAAGTCGCGCTAGACTCCGGTGGACATGGATGGAGTGCGCGACATCGATACGGAGGTTTTGTTCAGAGAGAATGCGACTAAACACGTCGCCTTCTCCATCAAGAGCCAATGCAACATTTCCTGATCGAATTAATTCAGATTTATCTGGAGAAATAGGGAGGAGAATAACGAAACAACCTGTAGAGATCGCTTGGCAGGATTGGACTGTTCGTTGAAAGAGATCCATTCCTTCACCATCCGACCAAGAATTTCTGCCATATGGTGGATCGAACACAAAGGCAGAGCCTTCCATTCCTGGCCAGAGTTCCTCCAATTGAGTTGCATCATGAGTGAACAACTTGTACAAAGATGGATCAATCTCAATCTGCTCTAGATTCTGTCGTGAACCTTCCACCATCCGGACATCAAGATCAGAGCCGAAAACATGGATCCCACTGAGAGCGGCTTCGATGAGAATGCCTCCTGTTCCACAAAATGGGTCAATGATGGCGCTTGGTTTTTCACCTAAGATTCTGGTCAGATTAACCATGGTTCGTGCAAGACGGGGATCAAGGCTGACTGGCCTAAAATAAGCTCGGTCGGTTGCACTCCGTGAAGCGAATATTCCTCCACCTTGGCCCTTTTGAGCAACTACACCCCATATCCATCCATGCTCACTTACGTATTCCGATTCAGGATGTGTGGGCTCTGTAGCTGGGCCACATGGATGAATCATCAGCGTCAAATCTGGACTGTCGAGATCAATTGATCGTCCTTGATTGTGTAACAATGCACCAACTTCTCGTTCCAAGACCTTGGTATTCTCATCCTCAATGAAGCCAAGACGATGAACTCGCACCATCACTGTTTGATTGATACTGGGGTGAGTATCATTGAACCAAGATGCTATCGATTCTGCTGAGGGACGTTCTTTTGATTGACTGAACGGATGGAGAAGGCGATCAATTAGAGATGATTCGGAAATATTCGGAATTCCCGTAACAATCACAACACGAGGGTGGATTACATCTTGGATTTCAGCGAAACTACCTGCTTCCGAACGGAACAAGGGTGGATGCCAACCGCTCCCAACCAACATGGACTGAGGGGGGGTCGCCATGGTAGTTGGAGGGACCATTGGCCTTCAATCCTATAACACGCGAAGGACTCCAACAGCCCATGGTGGGCGCATCCGGTCGACAGCGGACGGCTTTGTCCCTGCTTCTGATTATCGTGTTCTGTGTACCACTCTTCCTTTCAGGGATTCAAGCCCAAAGCGAAGATCCGCGAATTCTCAGTCATGAAAGGAACACTCTCTACTTCTATGGAACCAATGACGGCGGCGCATCGAGTGCATGGCCCATGTGGAATCACGCTCAAGCATCCGATACAGACAGCGATGATAGCGTAAGTGAGAGTAATGCATTCGTGCCAGGTGATCCGAACAATGGCGGAGGGACTAGAGAATTCACCTTTGATGGAAAAGTGTCTAACAGCAATGTCACTGAGATTAATCAAGAAGTGACCATTACAGGAACACTCCGATTAGACATCTTCTGTCAGCAAGGAAGTTGTTCCAAGGATGTTACCGTTTACCTCCGTAAAGGTGGGGTCGATACTACCTCAATCACGATTTCTCCTGAGAATGAAGGAGGAGATACCTATGTCTTCGAATTCTTCCATAATATCAAGGAGGTGAAAGCAGGGGAAACTATTGGACTTCGAATTCAATTCACGAAGCCATCTGGAGTAGGTGATGGGTATCAACTATACTTGGGCCAGAATAACTTCCAGATGGACATACCCGTGATTGCACCCGATACATCAGATATTGGTGATGTACTTCTAGCAGATGGTGCCAACTGGGAAACTCCCTATGCAGATGCAGGTCTAGGTTTCCAAAGCCAAACAAGCAGTACCGTTGGAATCTTTCTTCCAATCCTCTTAGGAATCCTTCTTCTCGCTGGAATGATTTGTGGCATTGTATTCACCCCAGGGATGCCTGGAATTACCGCTGCTGCAGTATTGGCTTGTTTGTCACTAATAGGGCCTGTTGTTGCTGCACCAATTGTTGGATATCTGGATATTGCACATCATTCAGATGTCGACATGGAGCCGAATGTCTACACTGTAGATCAATTCGCAGCATTAGAAGCTAGTTCCGGGAGTTTCCTGACAGATTTCCGCGCTGGTGATGAGTTCGAAATTTGGGTACCTCTTGATGGAAGGGAGGTCTATTCGAAATCAATCCAACACAATGGAAGAAATGCTATCCTCTGGGGTTTCGGTCATCAAGAGCATAACGAAATCCTCGGGAATCCAGAGGTTACAACCGTCGCCGGCCGAGAAGCAATTCAACTCTACTTCTCAAGCATCATCCAATACACAGATGGTGCAGAGTGTGAAGGTCAAGATCCTAATGGAACAGAATCCATTGCAGGAGAGGATTTCGATCCCTGCGATGAGTTTGACTTGACCAAGAGTGCTGGTGTTATGATGAGGGTCATCCTAGCTCAGGATGGCGATTCTATACGCCCAATCAACAATGTGAATCTCACTCTAACAGATGGCAGTCCACGGAATGCAGTCGTTTGGACCGATGCTGAACCCATGGGTATGCCGCCAAGTTGGAGTATGTACAGTATGGCCGGAATGATTCCTACACTCGGATGTCTAGGATTCGGATTATTTTCTCTAATGAAGGAACGAGGAGGTTCCATATCGAATGATGATGATGATGAGTTCTACGAAGATGACGATGACTTCGACGACGACTTCATTGATGACCTCGAACTCTGAGGTGATACGATGGGTTGTAACCTGAAGGATTTAGTTCGTCCTGAATCCATTGATTTGAATGACCTTGCAGGGGAAAAAGTCGCAGTGGATGTCTTTCTATCTGCTTACCAATTCATCACAGCGATGACTGGAGAAGATGGTCGACCTCTCTCGAGAGATGGGAAGCCTGTCGCACATATCATGGGTTTCTTGGATCGGGCAACGACACTAATCGCCTCAGGGATTGATCCAGTCTTCGTATTTGATGGTCGGCCCCACAACCTCAAACGAGATACTCTGAATGAACGTCGGGAACGTAAAGAGGGAGCGAAGAATCGGTGGAAGGCTGCTATTGAAGATGGAGACATGAAGGCTGCAAAGAAACTTGGGCCTCAAATTGCAGAATATACGAGAGAGATGGTTCAGGAGACGAAGGACCTCTTCGATACCCTAGGTGTAACTTGGATTGAAGCTCCTATGGAAGCTGAAGGGGCTGCTGCTGTGCGTGCACGCCGTGGTGAAGTACATGCTGTGGCAACGCAGGACTGGGATGCTCTATTGTACGGTTCACCGATAATGATTCGAAATCTAATGTCCCATGGTACACGTAAATTTGGACGGACTCTTACCGCAGAAAGAATTGTGCTAAGTGATGTGTTAGAAGAACATGATATCACACAAGAGCAATTAGTTGATCTCGGTATCATGATTGGGACTGATTTTCATCCCGGATTCCGAGGTATTGGACCGAAAACAGGACTCAAACTAATCAAAGCCCATGGTTCATTGGAAGCTGTCGCCGAGTTGAAGGGGCACATCGTTCCCGATGACATAGAAGACATTCGTGACCTCTTTCACAATCATCCAATTCATGCTAATGTGAATCTTCCAGAATCCGGCCGAGCAGTAGAAGAGCGTATTCGCCATTTCGTTCAGAAAGAAAGAGGCTTCTCAGAGGGGCGAACGGAACGGGCTTTGGAGCGTCTTGCATCAGTCGGTCGCCTCCGATCAGAGTCAAAGCCCACACTCTTCGATTTCTGAACAGCGAAACCTCATTCCATGTATCCTCACCTCAAGGTTTCATGGGCTCGGAGGAGAGGAGTGTGTCATCATCTCTCAGTCAATCGAGTCAGTTGTGGACTGGACTTCTTCTCCTTGGAATCTTGCTGAATGTTCTTGTTGTGTTTACCAGTAATCTCGGCCTCGACACCCATGTCCATATGGCCCGTGCTGCGGAGGAAGACCGGACAGGAGAAGCAATGCTTCCATGGGGACATACACGTCCGATTGATTCGATGTCTAGTGACCCTGCATACGCACCTATCACTGAAGAGGGGTGGTTTGAGATTATGCCGAACACCGAAACTGAGGCGCATGCTCTTGGTCTCGGACTTATGCTGATTCTGTGTGGAGGCTCCTACCTCGTATTCTGGAAACTCTTTGGTCATCAAGCTGCAATTTCTACCACTGCGTTAATCTCAATTCATCCAACATTCATATTTGCAACTGGGCGGACCTTTCCAGAAGTCGCAATGGCAATTCTAGGACTCATGTTAGTCTTGGCCATACTATTCCATCGGATTGAACCAAACTGGAAAGGGGCGATATTCTCAGGACTCTTTTCGACTGTGACAATGGCAGGTATACTCCAGGTCAAGGGTATACCCATTCACTTTTCGGTAGCCTATGGCTTGCTTATCGCTGGATGGCATATACTCGATAGCATAGAACGTATGAGAATCCTGACTCGATCACCGAAGTACGTTGCAATGGTAAGCAGTATCGGAATTGGGACTGGTATCCTCCTCTACGGTGGATTATTTGGAACGGGGACTATCGGAACGATTAGTGAATTTCCTGAACGCTATGCATTCGCATTGATAATCGCAACTTTCGATGCTATCGGAATATTCGCATTATTCGGAATGGTCCTCTGGCCATTCTTACGAAGTACAATACAGAGGCTTGGAAGCATCGAGGATCACAGCATAGCGACTGTCACTGGATTGATTACGGGTTTAGCGACTGTAATTACAATCTACATTGCTGCACTATGGACCTATGAAGCAGCACTCTGGAATGCTGAATGGCCAACAGTAATGTGGACAATGGGGAACAACGGACGCTATATCTCGATGCTTATGCTTCCCGCAATTCTCCTCATACATCTTGTCGGACTAAACAATCCTTCAGCTGAGACACAATCAAATCCTCAATCGAAAAAGAAGGCGCTACTGCTTGGTATCATCCTCATACTCCCCCTCTCTATCCTGGCCGCAGTACATGGCCAAACCATGTGGACTGATGATGCTGGAGAATCCATGATCGATCTCGGCCTCATGGAGGGCGACGACTTCCTATTTATCTCCGAAGCCACGCTTGGGATGCATTGGCTCTACACCTTCCGTATCGAAGTCGACCCCAACGGTGAGAATGACATTATTGGACACTGGAGAGATACCGATTCTGGATGGATTGAGGATCTGAGTCGAAGTGAGCCATTGCCAAATCGGGGAGATTTGAAGAATGTCCGATTCATTGTACTTTCACCCGGAATCAACACCATCCCGAACGGTTGGAATGTGGTAGATGAAGGAAAAGCTCCATGGATGAATGGTGGAGGGACTTGGCAGGTACTAAGTCAATCCTGAGTAGTTCCATCAACTTCGATAATCTCTGCCAACGTCTCCTTCTCTTTTCTAAACCAGCGAAGACGCTTCTTCGAAGGGTCAGGGACGTAATCATGAGACCGAAGGATACTCGGTAGCATTGAATCGGGAATCACACGAAATGGCATGACAAAAGCAGCCACTCCAAGGAACATCTCGGCGCCAGGTAGGCTGAATACACGAAGAGGAGGGAGGGCAGTTCCTGCCATTGCGAATTTTTCAACCGCGTTCTTCCGTTCCTTCTTTGTTGTCCGTCGTCCAATCTGGATTTTGTAAAGTGTAAGAAAAGCATCCTTGAGTTCAAACGACTCTTCCTTGACCTTGTCCCACCCCGAAGAAAGGGAATCCCCCCAACCTTCAGGATCCTTGACAATGGCCTTAGCGGCCTCAGCTTGCTCTGAACTCATCGCACCCCTCGCCTTCTTAGCCCCCTTAACGGCCATTGAGCCGTAGGAGAAGATGCGGAGGAGGGCTCCAAACATGGACGTAGATGAGGGGTCTGGTCTTTGTCCCTATCGTCGTTTTTACTCGCCTCGTTCATCCTGGATCTTGGCACGGACGTCCTTACAGGTCTTAGCAATCTCAGAGAGTTTCTTGCGAAGGCGACGACTTGCTGCGTCAATACCGCGGTCGTGCTTTGCAGCATCTGCAAGGGCATCGTTCATGTTTTGAATTAGGCTATCAATATCTCCGGTTACGGGCATAAGGGGTCCTGAGAATTACCCTTCAAAACTCTTCTCAATTTAGGTTCAGAATATCGAGTTAGAAACCATACCATACAGGGCTGTTTATGGATTGAAAATCAGGTCAAATTTTGGTGATGTCATCTCGTTCTTCCATATCGATTGATGCTAGAAATTCAGAATAGAGAGGGGCCTCAATCAACCCCGATCTAACCAAGGCAGATAGTGTATCAAGAACAATGCTGTCAGAATCAACACCATAGAAACGCCTCAATGCTTCACGTGTATCCGAACGACCAAAACCGTCTGTTCCGAGGACATGGAAAGTGCCACTAACCCATGGACGAATCAAATCAGGGACTGCTGCTATGTTATCGCTAACTGCAACTGTAACTGGGACTTTGTCGTCTAATTGCTGTTGAACCCAACTTGATTTGGCTGCTTGACTTGGATGGTGACGATTCCAATCTTCAGATTCCATGGCCTCACGTCGAAGTTCACCATACGATGTTGCAGAGTAAACTTCAGTAGAGATTCCGAGAGAGCGTAGTTTTGTTGCAGCAATTTCAACCTGGGGGAGTATAGATCCTGAACCAAGAAGGCGAACTTGAGCATCATCCTCTGTCTCGATACGATGTAACCCTCTCAAGATTCCTTCATCGGCCTGTTCGGGTTTGGAAGGCATTTCCAAATTTTCGTTATATGCGGTAATGTAGTACATTACATCAGATTCATCAACATACATCTCATTTATTCCATGACGAATAATTGTCGCCATCTCATATGCGTAAGCCGGATCATATGCACGTACTGCTGGATTAGACATAGCAAGAAGAAGTGAGTGACCATCCTGATGTTGCAGGCCCTCTCCATTGAGCGTTGTTCGTCCCGAAGTTGCACCTATTAGGAAGCCGCGGCAACGGCTATCAGCAGCAGACCATACTAAATCTCCAATTCTTTGGAAACCGAACATCGAGTAAAAGATGTAGAACGGGATTGTAGGTGTTCCTTGAGTAGCATAAGATGTACCGGATGCAATGAATGTCGACATCGCACCAGCCTCATTGATTCCCTCTTCAAGAATCTGCCCAGATTTGCTTTCTTTGTAGCGCATCAATACCTCATAATCCACAGGTGTGTACAACTGTCCTGAAGGTGAATAAATTCCCAACTGGCTAAACAATGGATCCATTCCGAAAGTTCTAGCTTCGTCTGGAACAATTGGTACAATTCGAGAACCTATGCCATCTACTCGTGTTAAATTACGCAATAATCGAACAAATGCCATTGTCGTGCTTACAGCTTGTCCATTTTGAGAGCCCGCATCGAATTCAGAAAATGTCTCCACGGGAGGTAGTGAAAGATCTAGTGGATGTGGGCGTCGTTCGGGTAAGAATCCGTCCAATGACTCACGACGTTCACGTAAGTATGCAACTTCATCTAGACGATCCTCTGGAAGGATATATGGTAACTTTTCAAGTTCTTCATCTGAAAGAGTCAAGCCGATTTTATCTCTCATGAAATGAAGAGCAGAATGATCTGCTTTCTTTTTCCCATGCGTTGCGTTGCGTCCTGCAAATGTTGGACCTAGCCCGTATCCTTTGATTGAACGGGCGAGAATTACTGTTGGCCGACCTTTACAAGCAATAGCGGCTTTGTAAGCAGAGTAAATCCGATGTAAATCATGCCCTCCCATATCATCTGTTAGAACTTCAAGTTCAGAATCTGATAAATGGTCAACCAAAGAGGCAAGATCAGGGGAATTGAATAGTTCCTTCCGGATAACTTCGCCGGATGCTGTCATGAGACGTTGCTCATCGCCATCAGTTAGGCTTGCTAGGCGGGTCGCGAGTAGACCATGGACATCCGCTGCAAATAACGGGTCCCACATACGCCCCCATAGACACTTGATGACGTTCCATCCAGCACCAGTAAATCGAGAGGCGAGTTCTTGAACGATTTTCGTATTACCTCGAACTGGACCATCTAGTCGCTGAAGATTACAATTCACAATTATAGTCAGATTATCGAGGCCTTCTCGGCTTGCAAGAGTTAATTCTGAGAGAGATTCAGGTTCATCGGATTCTCCATCACCCATGAAGTACCATACTCGGCTACTGTCGGTATCCACGACCCCTCTATCTCTTAGATATCGATTGAAACGGGCTTGGCGTATGGCAGTCATTGCACCAAGTCCCATACTTACAGTAGGGTATTCCCAATATTCTGGCATCAAACGAGGGTGGGGGTAAGACGAGAGGCCGTCCGTGAAAGCCTCACGGCGAAAATGTTCGATTTTATCGATAGTGAAACGACCTTCCATCCAAGATCTCGCATATAGCCCAGGGCTAGCATGACCCTGCCAATAGACGTGATCACCATGACCATCTCCATCCTTACCGCGGAAAATATGATTCAAACCTACTTCCCATAGAGTTGCAATACTGGCATATGTCGAGATATGACCACCAATACCATCGAAATTCTTGTTAGCACGTGTAACCATCATCATTGCATTCCAACGAAGGATGTCTAGGATTCGATTCTCTGTATCGATATCACCTGGGTAATCAGGTTCCTGATGAGGAGAGATTGTGTTGAGATACGGCGTCTCGGTTAACTCACCGACTGGAACTCCGGCTTCTTTTGCCGCTTCTACAGTATTGGACAGAATCTGATGAGCACGTAACGACCCCTTATGCTGATTAACTGCAATAATTGAATCACGCCATTCAACAATTTCCTCAGGGTCATCCGCTGTAGAGATTGGATTGATACTTGGAATGGCCTCCGATTCACCGGTTGGTGGAAGTTCATCCGAAGAAGATGAATGGCCATCATCTAAATCAGAGGTGGGGGGAAGTTGAGATGTTTCTTCGTTTTCAATCTCAAATTCAGCACATATTTGACCAACTGGGAGAATGTCTCCAACATCCCCTGTTAAACGAGTGACTACTCCTGTAACTGGAGATGGAATATCTACTGTTGCTTTATCGGTCATCACCGAGAGTAGAGGTTGGTCCTCAACAATAGATTCCCCGACGGCCACGAGCCATTCAACTACCTCTCCTTCAACAACGCCCTCTCCAATATCTGGAAGGCGAAAGGAATGAACGACCATGTCTCAACCAACCTCTTGTTGAGTATTGCTCTGCACACCTGCATTTATGCATTATGAATTCAGTAGAGTCATACTATTTCGGAATCTGAAGAGGTGGTTGCCAATGTCCATTCAAACGTGCATGATCCAATAAGTGCCAATAGACACTCACCACTGCATCAGATTTGGATAGGATTTCCTCATCATTTGCATGTTCTGCACTCCTTAATCTCCTCCATGAAAGACGAGAATGAAATCGAAGAGCAGGGTGGTGGAGAGCAGGTCCATTTACAGGCAGATAATGACGTGTGTACCATTCTCGTTCAACGATACTCGCTGCAATCATTGATTCCCGAATCGATTCCCATCCGTTGACCTTGCCTAAGGCATCACGACCTGTCTTGTGACGAAGAAGAAAAACTGGATTTATCGAGGAGTCCATGGAGATGCCTACGGAGGCGAGTACGGGTGCCATCCAAGGTGCAATATATCCTCCAGGTGCTCTGAACCAAGGTCGGAAAGCTGAACCTACTTTGAAAGAAATAAGTTCGATGGATTTCTCAAGTATTGATTTGAATTCATCAGGACGAGGGCCCCATGCAGACCAACAAATATGATTCCAGCCATGGATACCAATGGTAATACCAGGCCTTAATCCAATAATATACTGTAAACGTTGAACGAAATTAGGATCCTCAAGTTGTTCGCCAATCACAAAGAAGGTGATCCTTGAATCCTCAGACTGTGAAGACCACCAGGACTCAAAGCCATCAAAACCTCGACTTAAACGCTCACTCATCGTTCGAAGAGATTGATTTTGTGGCCAAGGAGTATCCTTAGAACGGCTAGGGTGACCAGATATTGCTGGATGATGATGAACATCATCTGTATCAAGGGAGCACCAGATTCGTTGCATTATCTAATGCCTCCAGTGGTAATCCAATACGATACATACAGTACATCATTACCGTCATCAGATGTCACCCATCGTTCTACCTCGGATGGGAATCCATCATACCGCTCAACCGCAGAAAGTATAGTACGAACGCCTCCTTCATTCCGCGGATCCGCCATCAACTCAACCACATCCACTTCACATTGTCTTGCTACGGAAATCATAGCATTGATACTCACCGTAGCAAGACCATGCCCCCGCTCCTCGGGTGCAATCCAATAACCAAGGTTCCAATGGATACCTCTTCGGGTCCTCTGCTGTTCAGGAGTTCTAAATCGAACTACATCGAATCCGATAATACCGAGATATCCTCCTCCAATATTCTCTCGAATTAACCAATGATGGTAATTCGAAGCATTCGGTCCCGAGGATACGTCGACAATAAATGAGGCAATTTGGGGCCCTATTGGCTCGTTACGAGACAACCATGGCATAGCACGATGCACAGAGTCAGGGTCTTCCCTGAACATCTCGACTATTTTCATCACATCCACCTCCTTTAGAGGGACAAGGACATGATCCTCGCCTGCTGGGTGACTCATTTGAGTGGGGTGCACGAATGTCGCATGACAAGACAGTGATTCAACTCAACTGTTTGAGGGCAGCAAGGACATGCTCATCATCCGTGTAATCCTTACGTGCAATCTCAAGCATGGACGATAGATCATCTGAACGTCCTAGACTCTTCAATAGAGCGCCAATGTAGAGCATCAATCGCGTTCGATCTCCAAGATGGGGGCCAATCTCATCTAGAATCAGGACTGCCTCCTCCTTCCTGTTCATTTTGGCCGCCTCCATTGCGTTCTTCACCTTGCCAGCAAGAAGACGATCATCCCAAGGTTCCGCTTGCGGCCAAGGCCAAAGAGGCAGGGGGCTCGCAGAAGCAACTTCAGGAGGAGCCACGGGGGCAGTAGGGAGATTCGGCATTGGAACCGCTACTGGAGTTGTAACGGGTGATGGTGAAGGGGCAGGCGGCGCAATTGACATCATTGCTCCTTTTGGAACACTATCATGGATATTTTGAGTGATATTGTAGGTAATCTGAGTCGAGGGTTGAGGAGCAGGTTGTACGTTAGGCTGTACTGGTGGAAGGGCTCCAGGAAGAGTCGGAAGGCTTGCAGGATTAGTGTTAGCAAACGCTTCTGGAGGAGGAGCAGCAACTGGATGAGATTCAACTGCAGGAGGAGGGGTTGACACATCTTGATACTCTGGCTCGGGAGGAGTTACTGTTTCAATTGATTCTGGATTAACGGCAGGCATTGCCGGCATAGCAGGCATCGAAGTCGGAACTGAATTATCTGGAGGTGTTTCCATCTCATCGGTTTCATTCTGAGGTAATACCGGCGCAGTGTCCGATTCTGACCAATCCGCCGTTAGTAGGTCCTCGTCCATTCCGGGACCTTCCTTTGATACTGGGTCGACAATGGCAATACGTGCAGGTTCAGGGATGGAGAGGTCTTCCTCTTCCCCTTCTGGAACAACAAACTTCTCGACCGATGAAGGGGCGTCGTCGCTTGTGAGAGTGTACTCCTCTTCTTCCTCTTCACCACCTACCTCTTCATTACTGACTAGTTGACGAGCAAAACCAACCGTCGATGAAACCGTGACATCCTCTGAATCGCCATAATCGCTGACTTCCACGCTAAGATCGCTCATATCGAAGGAATGGCCAGTCCAATCCACATCGATACCATCCTCTTCAGAATCTGAAACTTCGGCATTCAGCTCATTGAGAAGTGAATTCACCACCTTTTCATCAGAACTCCGAGACTGTTGGTGAGTTCCGACTGTGAAATCATAATAGCATCTTGAACAGGACTCAGCACTCAAAGGATTCTCGAGAGTACATAGAGGGCAGGTTAGCCCATCCTTTGTCTCCTCCTTCTTCCGCCGTCCAAACACCGATTCCATCCCCCGGTGTTTGCACCGTAATGCAGACCGTGGTTAAGTCCTCCCTGTCCCTGTTGATGCAATTGCCCTTCAAGGGCCAAACTGTTCGTATGGGAGGGACCATACACGATGACTATGCCCCCATACCATGGGTCGTGACGATGGACGTGTTCATCGCATTGATACCTCTGGTACGAAGGAACTGGAATCTCCAATCTCAAGAAAGAGTCAGGATCACCATGCTCGATTCATCGAAGCAATTCGATGGGAGCTTGACGATGAAATGGAACTGGTTGAGGACCGTTTGAGAAACTGGAGTCGTGCAAGGTTACTTGCTCATGGAGTAAGTCTCTTCGATCTCAAAGCACGTTCAGCAGGATGGATGTATGGAATGCGTCTACTCCGATTAAGTATGGAAAAAGGAGGTCCGATGCCATCACACCGTTTCAAGCATGGAGATATCGTTCTTCTAAGTCGAAACGAGCCTCTTGGCCGACAGGCGGTAGAAGGAGTTGTAGCTCGAAGAAGTCGGAATCATATCGTTCTCGCCATGAATGACCTCCCGAAAGGACATCGACAAGGGATTTGGCGTATTGATCGAGGTGCTAATCGAATTGCTCATGATCGCATGAGAGATGCGTTAAACGCCTTCCTTGGAGACGAAAAAGCGACTTCGCTAACGGGTCTACTTCTTGGACAGGGCCGCGATATAGAACAATCTGCCAGTGTAGATCATGGAATCAAGGGTGGTAAAAGATCAGAATTGAAGGATGAAAGCGATCTCAATTTAGCCCAAAACGAGGCTCTCAATGCGGCGACTACACGGCGATTGACACTTATTCAAGGACCTCCAGGTACTGGTAAGACACACACAGCAGTTCGAATTCTTCGGAGATGGTCATTAGAAGGAAATGCACCGATTCTCGCTGTAGCTGAATCAAATGTTGCAGTTGACAACCTGTTACAGGGACTCCTTTCGATTGGAGTCGATGCTGTGCGGTTAGGACAGCCCGTAAAAGTCCGAGAATCCCTACGGGAAGCAACCCTTGATGCAAGAATGGACCGACATCGGCTTCAAAAAGATCTGAAAGCGATCATAGATCTAAACGAGAGCCTTGCACGAAAGATATCCGGATTAAAGGGCAAAGAGAAGGGGCTTGCTCACAAGGATCTCAAGCGAGGCTGGGGTGAAGCACGGCGTATTGAGCAACAGATGAAAGAAGACATACTGAACACAGCGACGGTCATCTGTGCAACTTGTATTGGATCAGGTCACAATATCCTTGATGGTCGAAGATTTCCACGAGTTCTAATTGATGAGGCGACCCAAGCTACAGAACCAGCTACGCTTGTTCCAATTGTGCGTGGCTGTAGACAACTTGTCCTTGTTGGTGATCATCGACAATTACCTCCAACCGTTATCTCAAGGAGGGCAGAAAAAGGTGGTTTGGGAGTATCTCTATTCGACCGCATGAGGGAACGTGGGGTCCATTCAATCATGCTCAAGGAGCAATATCGGATGCACCCAATTATCTCACAGTTTCCATCTATGCAATATTATGACGATGCTCTCATCAATGGTGTGAAGGCAGAAGAACGACCCGCTCCTGCCGGTCTAATATGGCCTGATTTCGATAGACCTGTAGCTTTCCTACCAATCGAAGGAGGCGAGGTAGTCTCTGAAGATGGACATTCGCGGGCGAATCCTGCTGAAGCCTCGTGTGTAGTTCGTATACTCAGTATGCTGCTTGAGCCTGGTGATCTCAATACTACTGACATTGGCGTTATTACTCCCTACAATGGACAAGTGCGAGTAATCTTAGATCTACTTGAACAGTCAGGTGGCACCACGTTAGGCGACCGTTGGCATGGTATAGAAGTGAGATCAGTTGATGGATATCAGGGTCGAGAAAAAGAGGTCATAATCCTCTCAACAGTCAGATCAAACCCGGAAGGTGAGATTGGATTTCTTGATGATTCACGACGATTGAATGTGGCGATAACTCGAGCAAAACGTGGTCTAATCGTCATCGGAGACCAAAATACATTGAGAAATCAAAGAGATTGGGACTTCTGGCTGACTTGGGCACAAGAACGAAGCCTCATGGCTTGGCACCTACTGCACATGTAGGAGGAAGATGGCTTTGGACCCGATTTCGACACATGGCGGCATTACCAATCTCGCCAAGCATATTGTCTCAGTAGAACATGGGCATTGGAAAATTCCTGATGGGACTATTCTCGCTCCGATACACAAGAGAGCTGGTGCATTCATGCTTGACGTAATCTTCGTCAACGCTCTACTCTCAATTCTGTCAGGGTCACGAGTGATGTTCGCTTGGAGTCTATCGATGTGGACCTCTGCTGATTGGGACCACTCATTTGCATGGGCCATCGCAATTCTGTTCGGACACTTTCTGTATTGGAGATACACTGGATTGATGCTATCCCGATCTTTAGGACAGCGTCTTCTAGGCTTGGCAGTCGTTCGAGATAATGGTGATGCCATGGAGTCAGAAGATTGGGACCAACGGTCCGTTCGTAAGTTGCTCTACCTACTTCCAGTAATCAATATCTGGTTCATTGTTCGCGACGTGTTTCGCATGCATCAGCGGCATACACATCAGAGTGAGATTGACCTTGCCGCAGGAAGCATTGTGGCTATTGCGAATTCGCTCCCTGTCGCTCACCGAGGGCCCATTCGCTGAAGACCACATGGAACGATTTCAAGTATCGAATCTCCCCCTGCTTTCGTCATGGCCCTTCCGACGACGCTCCGCATCGGAGACATCGTCGTTCACATTACTAGTATCCAGAATGACATTGACGAAGAGGACCGGGATGCAATTCTCATTGGAATTGTAGTCCAGAATAGCAGTTCGGAAGATGCTTCTGGAATTTCGCTATCGATAGAGACCTCTGGTGCAATAACTAGTGTTTTCAAGGCACTTCCATCAAACATCCCTTCTGGCACTGCAAACGAGGCGATGTTCTTCCTTCCTATTGGCTGCGGTGCCTGGATGCTTTCAGTCACTCATGCTGGTCTACGTGGAGAATTGGGCCCCTTCCCTGATGGTCATCGGCATGTGATTGAGGCTCCATCCCTCTCCGAATCAATCTCATCTACTTCGACTAGTAATTCAAGCACTGGAGGTGATGCTTTTGCTGATGCCTTCCAATCTGCGCTCTCTAGCTTCGGCTCTGAAACAACAGCAGATGCAGCAATTCAGATGAATGGAGACGATCCACTTGCAGCAGCATTCATGAATTCAGGAGCCGCACAAATTCGCACTTCAACACCTGATACAGTGCAACAGGTGCCACCATCTCCGCCTACACCACCGGTTCCATCTCCACCAACCTCATCTGAAACTTCAGAAATTGTGACTGCAAATACTCCTACTGATTCACCTGAATCAACGATTGAGGCTGGACCTCAAATGGGACCTGGACCAAGGGGGCC
>DAYJ01000100.1:0-1809 GCA_002506875.1 Euryarchaeota archaeon UBA40
CGATCGATAATCATTGGACTACCTTGGGCCATATCTTCTTCATCATTCACTTCAGAATCCGCCGCAGGGTCCTCCTCATCTTCCGAATCCTCTTCGAAAGCTCCCTCATCCTCCTCTTCAGGCTCAGATTCAACTTCATCTTCTTGCAAACTGTTGGATTCTTCCTCTTCAGGATCGGATTCAACTTCATCCCTCTCTTCGAAGGCGTTTGACGGTGGCGCTGTTACCGGAGGTCCGCTGGAGGGCGGTCCCCGTGTGGGAGGTCTACTGGGTGGGCCCGAAGGGGGGCCTCCACTTGCAGGAGGTCCACTGGGTGGGCCTTTTGTTGGAGGCCCTTGGGATGGCGGCGTCAGAGGTGGAGTAGTGGGTGGACTACGTGGCGGACCCTTTGGAGGCCCGGATGGACTGCTTTTTGGAGAGCCGGATGCCCCTCCGTCGTTAGAATCGGGTTCCTCAATCTCGGGTTTTTCCTGAGATGTAGGTGGACCCTTTGGAGGCTTCTTCGGGGGTCCACGTGGAGGCCCGGGGGGTACCATGGCGGTCAATGATGGCTGAAGATAATGAAACTGCCCCGTGAGGTCCGAGTTACAATTGCCCTTAATTCGCCTGTTTCTTCAACCATTTGCGGGTCAATCTCAAGTCGAGGTCCCGCTTGGTCGAGGTATGGCGGAGGAAACGGTTGAGGCTGAACTTGTTGATATTGCCTCAACGGAAGCGCCCCGTTCTCTTGCAATTCGCATAGCGTCGTTCTATCCACTTGGAAAATCTCCTGATCAGGATCCCTCAAAGATGATTCGTGCTGTCTGGCTCTCAACGATCGTCTTCACAATCCCATTTCTCGCTGCCCTACCGCTGCTCAATCCTGAACCGGAACAAGAGGTTGAGGATTGGTATGCGGATTGGTCAACTCAGTCGTGGTCCACCGAAGTCGGTCAAACCGTCTCCAGCGGTTCCCGTGTTGAAGCCATGGTTACGATTGACCAAGGTGGCCTCTTAGTTGCGAATTATTCTGTTGAAAATCAAGGGGGCACCGTTGCGGGAGCAGACTGTCAGCCTCAATGGCTCACCGAACTGCGTGCTCCAGACCCTGTCAACTACTCCGATGGCTCAAACGGAACCTCTTGGTCTGGGGAGAACTGGGAGGGTACTGATTCTATCGTGATTAACACTCCAGTACCTGAGATCGAGGCTTCATCTAGCGACGAACTTCAAGAGGCGATTTTCAACCTGAAGAGCGACACACAAGTTTGGATGTATGGCCGGGGTGAATGGATTCTATCTGTCACGAATCAGGGTAGCGAAGGAGTTCTTTGTTTAGGAAGTAGCCAACAGGTGACTTTCGTTGTTAATCTCACGATATCGCAATGGATGGAGCCACGTTTCGCTGATGGTGACTTCAATTTCACAACGTCGACAGTAGGTGGCGGTACTCCAGTTGGTACTTTCGTTGCACTTGGCGGTTCAGTACCCCTATTATTGATTGCAGCAGCAGTTACAATTGGTCTGAGAAAATCAGATACTGTGTCTCCTAAGGAACGGGCGGATGGAGACGAAAACGTCGTTGAAGATTGATCTGACTCAGGATATACTTGCAGAATCCAATGCTTCCTGGGCTGCACCTTTGACATGACCTGATTGAATTAATCCGTCCATCACTAATCCTAGCCATGTGCCGGTAGAAGATTCTCCAGATGATGCTTCAGCTACTCCGTAAGTATGAGCATCTGCAGCCCATCCTTGCTCGATGTCTCTGCCGATTACGTGAGGTACAAGTGTCTGGCGATGGATGCGTTCAAGCGTCGCAATCCT
>DAYJ01000100.1:2192-27579 GCA_002506875.1 Euryarchaeota archaeon UBA40
TTCACCATCGAGCAAGAGGATATGCAATTGTCGGATACGAGGTACAACGACACCCCAGACGTCATTGAAACGATTGGAAGGGCTGTCGAGGATGAACGCATTGAGTGTGCCTTCAAGTTCGGCAAAGGTAAGCGCAGCCGACCAAGATGCAAACTCTTCTTCATCGCCGAGAATACTTCTGCCACTAGTAAGTAGCCATCGGGCACCATTGAGTAAATCATGCCAGTCAAAGGCTGCACGGTGTATCTCTTTCAATTCAACTGAAGGTGGATATGGGCAGTCTGTCCCGTCACGTTGAATCCACCACACGTCTCGATCTAAATCATGGAGGCGAGAAGCGGCGGCATGGACTACGCCAGTTTCCCATGAGCCCTCAGAAGCGAATCCGAGGATTCTCCCCATCGGCCGTGCCATGGGGCGTTCCAATCAACCCACATCAATGAGTTTGTTCATTCGATTTTCCAACGAAGGAGGGCAACAGCGCCTCCTATGCCTGCGAGTTGGAGTCCAGCATCATGGTCTTCAGAAGTCTGTTCTATCTCTCCTCCATTGTCAAGAACCAAGGCGGCTACATCCGGCCATGAGCGATTGACACATCGTTCCAATGGGTCGCGGAGAAGTCGTGCAACTAATAGCAGTGTTTCGATGGCTCCCTGTTCAGCGGCTTCGAGGATTTCTAACCCTCCATACGCAACAAGTCCTTCAGTTGGCATCTGGGCAAATGCCTGTTCGATGAGTTTGGTCTGACGTGTCAGTGTATGTTCACCTAAGATGTCGTCAGCCAACCCTTCTCGGAGTATTTCGTTTGCAGCCGCCCTGCCTCCGATGCTGGTGGCTACTGATCGGATGTGTCCTGTGTGTCCTTTTTTCCGGATTGCATCAGCGAAAGCCTCCCTTGCACTCCCGGGTCCACAGAGCAGCAGAGGCATATCAGGGCGGAGAACAAGGAGGCTTTCTTTAGCGGATTCCTCGAAGAAGGCAGTCCGTGCCTTACTCGAATCACCATGTCGTTTACCTCCTCCTCTCATCGTGAATGTCGTGCTTTCTCGTAGGCCATTAGCAGTCACTTCGAAGAGCATAATCTCGTCAGATTCGACTACAGCCATCAGTACTCGAGCCTTCGCGCCGTCTGTTGCCGCACGTTGCAGTAGTTCATCGTCCTCCAATGGCATCATCTCCTCCCATAGTAACTCAACCTCGGAGCGTTCCTCTATCGAATGGGTATGATGGCTACCTTTGTCGATGTCTGCTTCGATGATGATTCCCGTGACTCTGAGGGCATCGGAAAAAGCTGCATATTCAATCGATTCCGTGAGAATCGTAAGCCACATAGATTTCCTTTCGGCTTCCTTCGCTCGACCACCATCTCGGCTGCCAGTTGTTTGGTCTCTCCTGTGGCCGAACATTTTGACAATCACTCCTGGGCGGATGACTTGCGCCAGCGTCCAGAGGTCATCCACGTCCTCGACACGAACCTTACAGCCTTGGTCGGAGCGATGGGTAATCTTCATCCTACACTCCTCAACTAAACACGCCAGTTAGGTTCCCGTCTTCATCCATGTCCATGTCTGCAGCGGCAGGCCTACGGGGCAATCCTGGCATGGTCATCATGGAACCACATACGGCGACAATAAATCCAGCACCTGCATTGAGTCTGAATTCTCGAATAGGAAGGGTGAATCCATCCGGTGCACCGTGGAGATTAGGATCGTGGCTGAACGAGTATTGTGTCTTCGCCATACAAACTGGAAGTTCACCGTAACCCCATTCAATAATCTGTTTGAGTTGTTTTTGTGCACGTGTTTCAATTTCGATTCCACTTGCCCCATAGATTTCCATAGCAATAGTTTGCACCTTCTCTTCAATCGGAGCATCTGCATCGAACAACGGGTTGAATGGGCGACCTGCTGCCATGTGACGTTGTACTGCTCGATTTACTGCATGTGCCAAAGGTTCGGCTCCTTCACCTCCTTTGGCATGTCCTTCGTAGAGGACGGTTTCAGCACTACCTGCATCGGTAGCGATTTGCATCAGAGTTTCAATTTCTGCATCTGTGTCCGTGGGGAATCGGTTAATCGAGACCACAACATCCGGGCCAAAACGTGCCATGTTCCGGATGTGTCGGCCGAGGTTCGCCGTTGCTCCAAGCCTCAACATGTCTAGGTTCTCTTCCTTGAGCCGATCACCAGCCATTGTAATCCCACTCATACCATAGCCGTGCATCTTCATGCTCCGAACAGTGACGTTGACTACGATGCAGTCCGGGGAAATTCCTGATGCCTGTGCCTTGATGTGCAAAGCCTTCTCAGCACCGAGATCAGCGCCGAATCCAGCCTCAGTGACAACCATATCGTTGAGTGCAAGGGATAGACGATCGGCTATGATGCTTGAATTACCATGTGCGATATTTGCAAAAGGTCCTGCATGGATGAATGCAGGAGTACCTTCAGTAGTTTGGACAAGGTTGGGGAGAAAAGCGGTTCGCATCAGCAGTGCCATCGCGCCGGCCGCTTCGATGTCGTTGGCCTTTATTGGGCGCCCATCACGAGACGGTCCGATGACAATTTCTCCCAAGCGGAATCGTAGATCTTCATAATCTCGCGCTAGAGCAAGAATCGCCATCACTTCACTAGCAGCCGTGATGTCGAAACGCTCTTCACGTGCCATTCCGTTAGCAGGGCCTCCAAGTCCGATTGCAGCGGACCTCAGAGTCCTGTCATTCATGTCGAGTACACGGGGCCAGAGAATGCGAGATGGATCAAGATTCAGTTCGTTACCTTGGTGAAGGTGATTATCAAGCACAGCACTACAGAGGTTATGTGCTGATGTGACGGCATGGATGTCGCCGGTGAAATGGAGATTGATATCCTCCATCGGGAGGACTTGAACATGGCCTCCCCCTGCGGCTCCACCTTTGATGCCGAATACAGGTCCCATTGACGGTTCTCGGATAACGCATGCTGCCTTTTTCCCGATTCGATTCAGGCCTATGCTCAATCCGATAGTCGTAACAGTCTTACCTTCGCCGTAGCGAGTAGGGTTTACGCTAGTAACAAGAATCAGTGATCCGCGTGGCCGTTGGATCCTCGATCGGATGGCGGGCCAAGTCACCTTTGCCATATGGCGTCCGAATGGAACAAGTTCCTCCACTCCTATTCCACGGGTCCACGCAATCTCTTCAATCGGTGCTAGTTCGACCGAACGCGCAATTTCAAGATCAGTTGGCATCTCCATACACCGAACCTTTTCGGTTTTCAATCTTGAGCGTCATCACCATAGGTTCCGACCGGTTCCAATGCGTATGGCCGACCGCCGCCGTTTCCATTCTTCGGTCGCTGGGGCCCCCATTGAGCACTCGTTGACTCCAATTCTCTCAAGGTTAGTGGATGCTCACCTTCAGCAGGTTACTGGTCTGAGTTTCATCTCTCGCACAAGTCGTCTTGAGACGGCGCTAATCCACGATTTACTAGGCCGGGTGTTACTAGATAGGATGGATAATCAGAGTGAAGTTTGTACTTCGGAAGTAATCGCATTAATCGATGAAGTTACCTTGGATATTGAGGAGGGTCTCGATTTCCCTGGGCTGGAGGCGGTGGAACCGAACTGGCCTGAGCCAGCAGAATCATGTTTCGGAGATGAAGGCGTCCTGTGGGTTTCTATTACTAGTCCTCTGAAGCACGGTTTGACTTCAAGATCAGGGGTGATTCCAGTAGATGCGTCATTGGATATCGCTTCAACAAATCAGTTGAGATGGGATGGGCATCGATTAGTTACTGGAAGCACCGATGGCGCAGGGGTGATACTTGTTGCAAGGACATGGGGGATATTCCGTCGTTCCCAATCACCGATTATGATTCTACATGGGGGCGGTGCTGCTGCTCGTTCAACAGCTTCCGCTTGGGCGGAGAATGGGGGTCGAATTGTCTCTATGACTAGAGAAGGGCAACGTCCTCTTGATCCACGTGGACCTTGGGGTGATGCACTCATTGACGGAGTGCCCGAAGCGTCACTTGAGTCAATCTTCCAAGTAGATTTTGATTCATCAAAAGAGCCCTCAATTAGACCTGGCGTGCCAGACTCCAACGTGTGTCTTGTTGCATCATATGGTATCGGCGGCTCGGTTGAGCCAACTCAGAGTGCTTCTGGCGCTTTGATTCTTGATGGAAGGTGGATGCTCGCCGCTCAACACTTGATTGCTTGGGCTCAGTTCATTGCTCCTGATTATCGAGATTCACTCCCTTCGTTGCCTCTGCTCCTTAATCGTTTGAGCGAGGTTGAAGCGAGGATTGAGAGCTAATTAGAGGGGGATATTCCCATGTTTTCTCGGAGGCTGCCATACTCGCTTCGAGATTAGTGGTTTCAGTGCCCGTATGAGTCGCATACGAGTCTCTGGCGGTTCGATGACATCATCTAGCCAACCATTTCTCGCAGCGACATAGGGGTCGCCAAACTTCTTGCGATATTCGTCCACAAGTTCTGTGTGCTTTGTACTGGGGTCATTAGCATCTTTGAGTTCACGGCGATGGATGATGTTCACTGCGCCCTCGGCACCCATTACTGCGAGTTCACCTGATGGCCAAGCTACATTGTAATCTGATTCAAGATGTTTGCATGACATTGCGAGATAAGCGCCTCCGTAAGCCTTCCTTGTTACAACAGTCAATTGGGGTACAGTAGCTTCTGCATAGGCGTAGAGAAGTTTTGCACCATGTCGAATTATCCCTCCCCATTCCTGCACTGTCCCTGGGAGGAATCCCGGTACATCCACAAAGGAGACAAGTGGGATGTTGAAGCAGTCGCACGTCCGGATGAATCGTGCAGCCTTCACGGAGGCATCGATATCGAGGCACCCTGCGAGGACCTTTGGTTGGTTTGCGATGATGCCGATAGGGTGGCCTCCAAGACGCCCAAATCCGATCACAATATTTTCGGCATAAGCTGGCTGAAGTTCTACGAATGCTCCATCATCCAAGATTGCCTCAACAATTTTCTTCATATCGTAGGGCCTATTGCTGTCATCTGGAACCGTATCTACCAGCTCATCACAGGTTCTGTCATCGGGATCAGTAGTTTTTAGCACGGGTGGGAGTGCATCGCAATGGTCTGGGAAGTGGCCGAGAATCTCTGCTACTATGTCCATTGCGTCCTCTTCATCTGTAGCGACTAGGCTAGCAATTCCTGATCGACTAGCGTGCATTTCTGCACCTCCTAGGTCCTTCGAATCCATCCCTTCATCGGCAACTTCAGGGGTCTCAAGTGGACTTGACATGAAGAACTCACCATGCTCTTCACCGATAATTACGAAATCAGCAAGGGCGGCTGCGAGTGCTGATGCCCCTACTACTGGCCCCATTACGAGTGAGATTACGGGAATGCGCCCCGAGCAAGCAATGAGTCTATCCATCATTTCGCCAGTCATGCCCAGGGATGTCACGCCTTCGTGTGCTCTCTGTCCTCCTCCATCCCAGATTGCGACGAGGGGTAGTCGGGCACGTAGAGCCATGTCTACTATCTTGACAATTTTCTGAGCATGCATTTCGCCAACAGACCCTCCGAATACGGAGAAATCCTGTGAGAAGCAGAGAATTCGGCGCCCATCTAGAGTAGCGCTACCGGCTATGACGCCATCCCCGAGGATAGCATTCCGATCAATACCGTGTTCGGTTTCTCGGCTTAGGACGAAGGCATCGATTTCCATAAACGATCCTGAATCGACTAAGGCATCAATTCGTTCTCTTGCAGTTTTGCGCCCTGATGCTCTGAGAGCCTCGACCTTGGACTGCCCTCCACCCCGTCTCGCCTCACTTCGGAGGTAATCGAGTTCCTCCTTGGGGTCGATGCGGGTGTTCATCCTACCGTGAATTACATCGATGGTTCATCATCAACACGATATGTCCAGTATCGTAATTTTCCAATTGAAAAATCATTTTTCCAATTGCTAATTTTTGATTTCATCCCGCTCGCCAATTAGGTTTGATGCCCAAGCCTGAAGGAATCTTTCACGATTGCCATTGTCCCGGCTAAGCAGGTAGTGGAGCTTGACCAATGAGGTCTCTGGTGGCCCGTTCATCCCGTGGCCAAGGACGCCAATCTCTCGAAGATCTCGTCCCTTGGAATATACATCCATGTGTACAGGGCCCCGAATTGTTTGGGTCGTGGCTACAGCAATACCTCCACCTGCGACATAGTCGCGGATGGTGGAATGAATCTCGATGTTCTCTGGGCTATCTCCGTTAGGATCTGATGTAGGGAGGTGCCCTAGACCAGTTCCATGGAGGTGTATTGCATCCGGATTTGTTGCGATGATTGCTTGGAGATGTTCTGGTTGCAAGTGTGCGCCAGCAATCAATTCAGCAATCTTGGTGTTCTCGTTATAGGTTAGCGGAGGGAGAGTAGTTCTTGATTCATCATTCTGAGTCATTGTGACAATCGGCCCTTCTGAGGCAAGTTCGATTGAGCCGAGCGGCTGTCGATCGATGGATTCGAAGGCATCTCTCCTAGAACTATGGGTCTTTCGAACCGAATGTCCAGCGTGAATTGCCATTATGCCATCAGATGAACCAGCATGCATTACGACTACTGCAGCATCTGAACCGCTGTTTGGTGTCGGACCATGAGCTGCGAGATGAACCGATGCAATCAGATTCTCTCTGGCATCACTAGAGCCTCGATCCGATGATCTCTGAGATCCTGTGAATACAATCGGACCAGGGGGGATTCCACCTTCGCCTGCCCAAGCGAAAGACATTGCCGCAGCCGACGTCCCCATAGTATCGGTGCCGTGTGTGATTACAACACCTCTTGACCCTCGGTCGAAGGCAGCCTGTGTCTCTGTAATCATCTGATTCCAGTGCCTCGGCCGAATATCATCTGAGAACATGTTTCCAAGAAGCGTCGTCTCGATTCGGGCAATTTCTCTTAATTCTGGTACTGAATCGATTAGTTCTTCAGGTTCAAATCGAGCGATGACCGCTCCGGTTGCATAGTCAACCTTGCTTGCGATAGTGCCGCCAGTATGGATGAGGGTCACCAATGGAAGATCAGCACCCATAGGTTGTTTCGACACCAATGCTTTGGAGTCCGATGTGATTTCACTATCGAGGAGAGTCATCTCTTTGATGGCAGAAGTAGGGTGTGACAGATTGTATCCATTCTCAAGTTTGATGGTAACCAAGCCAGAATCTGCAGGGGCGAGAAGAATCCCTTCGTGGCTCTGTTCACCTAATCGTGTGACGATTCTGAGGCGGACATATGAGCCGGCTTCTAGGTCACTCATATCCCTTGTGCGGCCGAATGGGGCCATCAAGTGAACGGATGGGTTGTATGGCTACCGCTCGGTTTGGTTGGATGGTGCCGGGAGCGGGACTTGAACCCGCGACCTTCGGATTTCCCAGATACGTCAAAGATTAATGCGCGAATTATTCAATCCGCCTACCCTATGAGTCCGACGCTCTACCAACTAAGCCACCCCGGCGATAACTCCGCCGACCATCGAGTCGGATATGAGCGTTTCAGTCACTACCAATGTTCATTTGGGTTCATCTTCCCGTCCACACTGTTCCCATGGTTGATGTCGACACCGCCTTGAAATCCGCGGCCATCGACCGAAGGAAAGCCAAGAAGGACCGCGACTCCTCAAAGCCGAAACGTCCAGGGGGATCCGTCGGCATCGAGCCCTTTGATCCCGAGGTATTCCGAACAAAGGAAATCGCAGACACATATTCCATGTGGCTGGTCCTCATCGGGTCCATTCTAACGGCGCTATTGATGCGCTTTCTAATCATGCCAGGGATGGGTGAGCCAGGCCCTCTTCTCTGGCTATTACCTCTGAGTTTGGTTCTCGTTCTTCCAACCTTACATCGTCTAATACTCCCCGATGAGATTTCCGATCTCTACACTGGTGGAAATTGGTTCCGTGCCGGAATGCTATGGATATTCACTTGGCTCTCAATATCAATCGTTCTAGTTAATCCCCCCCTCGCCGATATCAGTCCACCCGAAGCTGCAGATGTCTTTCTTGTATTCGATGAAGGCGAGGAATCTGAGGACCTAGTGGCTCGATTAGATCGCACGGGCTATGATATCGATATTTCAATTGAGGAAGGTCAGTCGGAGGGGTCGATGTGGCTCCTTCTAAATGTTCGAGATAATGTGGCGGTAGAGGATTGTTCAATCTCAGTCGTATTGGTTAAGAATGAACAGATTCTACTTAATTCAACAATCAATGGTACCGATGTAAACTCAATTACAGATTACGACGATTTAGTATCGGAGAATCGTTCAATCGTTTCTATTCTCGATGCACCTCTAAGTGGGCGGACGACTGATGTCGGTTTTGCTGTGGATCTTGGGACGTTCGACACAGGTACCTATGAATTGAGATACAGGATTGATCAGCCAGGGAATCCATGGCCTCTCACCACTGGTGATGCAGTATACAAGATCCAGATTTTGCCATCTCAGTAATCTGAATTCGTTGACTAGTTACTTCAGTAGGGCGCAAATCCTCGCCGTCATGGCGTCGAGTTGTAGATGCTCTCCACCACCTTGAACAAGACGATGATCTATCTCTGCCATCCATTCTGTAAGTTCAAGCTTCGTTTCCTCAGTCAGGAAACTGGTGACACCGAGTTCTCTGTGGAGCTGATTCACCAGGTCTGTACCTGCGAGGCCAAACTCATCGAGAATCTGCCGCAGACGTCGCCGTGCTGGCTGAAATCCGTCTTCCTTACAAGCGAGTAGATAGCCTTGGAGTACCTCAGGGGGGGCAGTTGCAGAGGTCTCGTAAATCAGACCCCGTGTGATGACCGTGTCCATTCCTGCGGCGACCTGTAGTGCAGTAATGGCCTTCCTTAAATCTCCGAGGCTAATATGGACAATAGCATCAGTTGCCTCCTCGTCAATTTCGAGTCCTTCATGTTTAGCGACATGAAGAATCTGTGCGCGCATCTGCTCATCCTCTAGGGGGCGGAAGCGAAATACTGCACAACGGCTCTGGATTGGTTCAATTATTTTCGATGAGTAGTTGCAGGACATGATGAATCGGCAGGTTTCGGCATATTGTTCCATAATTCTTCGAAGGGCACCCTGTGCATCATTCGTCAGAGCATCGGCTTCGTCGAGAAAGATTACCTTGAATGTCGCTCCTCCAAGCGGGGCCGTCCTTGCGAATTGCTTGACTTTGTTCCGGATAGAATCTAGGCCACGTTCATCCGAGGCATTCATTTCAAGGAGATTCTGACGTAGAGTCTCACCGAATACATCTCGCGCCAGTGCCAATGCTGCGGTAGTTTTCCCAGTCCCTGGGGGGCCTGCAAATAGCAAATGTGGAAAGGTCCCCTTTTCAGAATAACCTCCAAGACGGTCTACGACTGCTCTTTGCCCCTTCATTTCCGACACAGATCGGGGACGATGTCTCTCAACCCAGAGTTCGCTCATAACTGTCTTTTGCGCATCTTCATCGGGTGTCCTTCAAGGTTCTCCCAAGGTCTTGAATGTGAAGGGGCGAGAGTGTCGACATTATAGCCTCAGTCGGAAATCACTTATGGGTCGTTATTCCATGGCGTAGCCATGACCGGAGCGGTAGCGAACGGAGAACGACGATACGATGTGGGGCCTGCCATCCTGATGGTCCTTCTCATGGCGACCATGTCCTGGTCTGTGGCAGTAGGGCCAAATGTGCCTCTGTTGCACGAATCGGTGCCATCTTATGTCCAGCATGACAATGCTGTTCTCAATGATACGGCGATTAACAGCAGCGCTCCAAACAATATCTACTCAAGCCGGGATGAGGTGATGATATGGTATTCCGAAGACTACAATTTCGACACTCGAGGCTTGTTCCAATTCAATATTAGCGATACTGCCGGCAATCCATTGAATCCAACATTCCCAGTTTCCTCTGCACATCTTGTTTTACGATGTTCAGTCATTTCGGGGTTCTCGTCGGGTAAGACCATGTTCTACGCTACGACGCTGAATGCCAACCATTCGCTTGCTACGGCAACTTGGAATGTCAGTGGTTTGGGTACCAACTGGTCTGCTCCCGGGGCGAATGGACCCGGAGAAAGTGGAGGTTGGGAGCCACCATACAGCACCACATCTTCCACAGTATCTACTGCGATTAACGTAACAGCTCTTATTCAGGAGCAGCTCCGTTCAGGTTCGAGTCAGATTACTTTGGTAGTGACCTCAGTGGGCGATCCAGTGAATTGTGCCACAAAGGAGGCAACTACAGCTTCAGATCGCCCGGTGCTTCGTGTTAACTACGCATCTATTGGTTCCACAGATCAGGGGGATATTCGTTTGACATCTCCCGTGATGAATGAGGCTTTGACTCAGAACAACGTCCTCGGTTTAACTGCAGATACTACACCAACTATCGAGTGGGCTGACCTGAACGGCAGCAACGTGGAAATCCAGATATCCAACAGTTCAGATTACCGAATTGACTCTGACGGTTCATGGGTATGGAACTCATGGAATGATGCCAGTGACTTCACCTTCACGAATTCCACAGTAGGATCCTTCCAAACTCCGTCATCGAATATTCCTGCAGGTTCCGACTTCTTTGCTCGTATACGGTCTGCGACTTCGGACAGTATACTCTCGGACTGGGAATCTGTTCGATTCCTTCTTCCGAATCACGATGTCACAACTGAAGCGGATGGTTCACAGTCATTCACTGTGAAAAACAACAGTGCTGGTTATGGTGGTACTGTTGAGGAGACATACATCACTTCAGGCAATACGTCGTTCAATGGAGTTAGTGCATCAAATCTCATTGTGGGTCATTCTAATGATTCCAACATTAGCGAGAGTGTGATGCTTTTACGCATCAATTTCGGCGAGATTGGCCTCCACGAGAATGCATCAATACACGAAGCCGACCTTGTCCTACGGCGGACAGATCGAGAACGTTGGCCAGTGATTTCCGTTTCAGTTTTGAACGATAATGACTGGACTCAAGATGGTGCTAATTGGACATCAAATGGTGCAGGCACATCTTGGACCAATGGGGCGAGAGATCTTACTGGTACCAGTTACGGTGCAGTAAACGGTAACCAAACATCACCTCAGCTAACATTCGATCTAGCCCCTCTAATTCGAGATAGATTGCTTGCAAATTCGCTTGAACCTCTGAATCTTCTTGTTCAAGGCGTTGGCCCCAATGGCGCTTATGTTGAGATTGGGTCTAGTGAAGAAGCGGCGGAATACAACCCGCGTCTTGAACTCCGATATAGTTGGGGCGATGATGTCCTCCCATCCTCTCCCGTGGATTTGAGTCCACGCGATCGTTCTGGGTCTTGGTCAATTAGTGGGGCGAACCTATCCAGTAGCGACACTGTTGTCGTAAATTGGAACACATCCGGACACAGTGGTCATGATGTCAAGATTAGTACCTCAAGAGATGCCGATTTCCTAACCACTGTAACTAGGAGTGCTGACAGCCGCGATGACCCTGGATTCGATTTGACTGCAGGATCATTCACCTTCCCAACTTCATGGGGATTAGGCATTGATGACCAGATTTGGTGGCGATTAGCCTTCATTGAAGATGGCGATCATAGTATCTGGAGCGAGTCGATGATGTTCGTCCCTGAACTGAATTCTACCTATCTTGGCGGTGATGATCATCAGATTCGTTTGAGAGATGGTAATGCCTCCACAGATGGTTCGATGCCTGATTGTCAGGATACATACATCGATTCTGCTTCGCCGAATTCTAACTACGATGCATTTGGAATAATCGTATCTAATACACAGGCTGGTTTGTTAAAGTGCGATCTTGCGGGTATTTCATTACCTGAAGGTATGGCGATTGAGAGTGCAATTTTGAGGACTCACAGTTGGTCATTCTCTAGCTTCACCAATGTTCCAATTTCAGTGTACGCTGGTACATCTGAATGGACTGAATCCGGAGCAACTTGGAACACTACAGATGGCTCTACCCCTTGGAATTTCCAAGGCGCATCTGGTACCCACCGGATTTCCCTGCTCGACTCTGATACGATTAGTAATGCAGGAACCAACACTTGGTTCGAATGGAATGTCACTGCAGCGGCCCAGACTGCGAATAGATGGGGCCTACCTCTGAGTATCATCATGACTTCAACAAGTTCGAACTATGCTGAGTTCCAAGATTCGGAATCTTCGAATAAGCCGGAACTAGTTATCCAGTATGGTATTGGAGATGATACTGCTCCTGACACACCAGTTGGCCTCTCTCCAACTGGTGATGAATGGATGGTCACTGATGATTTGCTAATGGGTGGTATTGTTCGGCCTAATCATACATGGAATACACCTCTTTTGAATACGAACGGCGTTGAGATCCAAATTGATACAGATTCTGGGATGAATAGTAATAATTTACTCACATATCAGTCATGGATTGATACCTCTGATTTCGATCTCACTAACGGATCCTTCCAGCCGAGTTCAGATCTCACTGGAGGTGAGCGATACTATTGGAGAATACGCGGTAATTCTGCTACTGGACAAATTGGGAATTGGAGTGCAATTTCATCATATCTCATACCCGAGGTGATTAGTTCGATGCTTGATTCGGATACTTCCGAGGTTGAATTCCATCATCTTGGATTCCTTCCAGGAGAGCAACTCCCATACTTCTACGATGTTGGCATAGACGAACGTTCTGTGAACGAGAACACATCATACAACTCTGATACAAGTTTCCTTATGAAGGCCGTAGAGGATATCAATGGGAATTACAGCGAAGATCGTGGTATCTTTCTTGCGATTCCCATTTGGGAGAATATGTCCCTTGAGCGTCCAAATGATATCCGAGTCGTGGGTGCACAACTTCATCTAAACGTAATTTCCGGACATGGGAATGATGTTTTTGTTCATCACCGTTCCATGAGTTCCTTCACAGAGGATGCGACAGGCCGCACCTCCGATGGCACAACAAACTGGACTGATCGACATCTTTTGGGTAACGGAGAGTTGTATGGGGCCAATACAGACGGAGGACTAAGTGTTACGGCTAGCTCGAGTGGAAATCTTGAGCTTAACTTAACTCGTGCTGCACAGCTAGCCTTCGACGCTGGGCAATCACACATCTACTACGCAATCACTGCTAGTGGGCCAAATTCGGGATGGAATGGTCTTGAGGTAAGTACTGTGAACGCATCTGTTGCTACGGATCGTCCATACCTTTCCTTACAGTTCCGTGAGGGTGCTGAACCCATGCCTAACCTAACTGCCGTCGGATTGCCGAATCTCCCAGCTAATGATACATTAACTTGGGATACTTCTGGTATTGTGCTTGATCCAGATAATCGACCAGATCTTGAATGGACAACTCCTCAAGGTTGGAACAATACATGGGATTGGCGTCTTGAACTCAATTGTGAGACAAGTTCCGGTGTATCGATAACTTACCATGACTCACGAGAAGATTCAGGATTCGACCTAAATGTACCGAGTTATACTATTCAGTCTGATATTGCCTCAGATTCAGCCTGTGAATGGAAGGTACAAGCAGTTGTGAACGATATGCTGGGGCAATGGCTCGATTGGGCGAATTCATTTGGTGTGCCAGTCGATATTACTAGCGCAGTCGACGCAAACCATGAGGTTATTACATTGCAAGAGGGCGCTGCACACGATTTATTGAGCCGCGATATTCTCGCCACAGACACCAGACTCTCCGTCGCTTCCCCGAACAATAACTACGGCTATTCCACTGATATTCAAGTCAACACGCACGGCGCGGGACATGCCTTAGTCGCGATGGATCTGACTGCATTCCCGATTCCCGAGCCCTGGATTCCGTCAGAGGCCTTGATTGACCTTTACAAGACAAACTCTGGGAATCCTACTGATGTTGCTGTGTATATCGTTCGTGATTCATGGGATGAGACAACAGCGACATGGTATAATGCAACAAATGCTATGACTTGGTCGACTAATCCGGGTTACTACACTCAGTCGATGACGCCGATTAATGTCACAGCAGTCAATACCTCCACTGGCTGGTACACTTGGGATGTTACTGAAGCGGCCCAACAGGCACGTGCTGATGGAAGCGATGAACTGAATCTAATGTTCGTATCAACCTCGCAATTCTTCAATTTCGCCTCCTCTGATTACATCTCGGACACACTTCGTCCAAGGGTCCGGATGACGTATGCAACAGGAACCATCTGGCTACCTGATAACTCTCCTCCGTCTTTCCCCGCGTTGAATAATGAACATACATTTTGGAATTCAACATCCCTGCTTCCAACCCCTTCCGATTCTGTAGTCATTGAATGGTTGAACACTCAGAGTAACGTTAGTTTCGAGATCCAAGTTGCTTCCACAGATGATTATTTCAGGAGCGCTCGAGTGTTTAACTCAGTTGATAATTCCAGCATGTTTAGCATTTCATCCTCGCCCTCGGTACCTTCGAATTTTACCTTCCCATCGACTTCGTCGTGGAGCGATCATTACAACGCTTGGCGAGTTCGGTCATATACTGCGAATCAGGGCGGAGATACTGTCTACGGTAACTGGACGTCTGGTGGTGAATTCCGTGTTCCAACCACTACACTCGGAACCTCGGATGGTCTAGGGAATTACAGTGTGACTCTGCAGAGAGGCGAAGTTTTCCCAAGCAGTTCGTTCCGAATACCTTCGTTCCCTGACACTTGGATTGATTCCGCTGGAGGCCCGGGTCAGACGCAGAACCACGGTTCTGACACCTCTCTTGATGTTGGTTCAAGTGCAACCGCTGGTGCTGTTTCAGTATCTTTGATTGAGATGGATCTTGGGGAACTCCCATTCCAAAGTTCGACACTTCCAACTGGTGTGACTCTCCGACTTTATCGAGCTAACTATATCGGTACAGGGACTCACACTGTTGGAGTCCATGATTGTGGGAACAACACATGGGGTGAATCTTCTGTAAGTTGGAGTTCTTATGTTCCAGGTCAGCAGTGCTCTACAACAGCTTCAGCATCAATTACTCGTGTTGCGACAGGAGGTGCAACATGGTATGAATGGGACATCACATCAATTGCAAGAAATGCATTCACAAACCAGGACGGTCGAATGACGATAGCATTGATTTCAAACTGGACTGGGACGCTATACTTTGCATCTTCAGAGTATACTTCCACAAGTCTACGCCCTGAACTCGTTTTCGACTTTGTGGATAACCCGAATGGCATCACTCCTCCGCCGCAAGTCAGTCTTCAGTCGCCGCTCAACCTCGCGGTGCTGATGGAAGAGGATGGATATCTGCTCGCACCCCAAACCCGCCCCGATCTATCTTGGTCGCCGGCGACGGGCGCATCAGGGTATATTGTCCGACTGATGAATTCCACAACTACCCTTACAGTTCGTTCTTGGGTTGATTCGGGCTTCTCTTCGAATGCTATGACTCATACTTGGACGCCATCGTTTGATCTTGATCCTGATATCCTGTACTCTTGGGATGTCCAGTCAATTGCAGGAGCGATTCCTGGTGCGCGTTCTGCATCTTGGTCGTTTGCGGTAGGCGATCCAGACACTGAAAGTATGGGGAACAACATCTACAACGCCGACTATGTACAAGGGGATGCGGCTGATTTGCTGGATTATCCCGATATCCATGATTCCACTCTGGATGAATCCGATCCGACAGGAACCTATGGTTCAGACGCTCTCCGCGTAGGTATTGGATGCGGTGATTCTGCAGGTATTCAGACTCAGAATGAATGTATCTCGATACTTTGGGTTGATTTGAGCCAATACCCATTGCCAAATGGTGTAAATCCGCATAGTGGGCAGTTGAGTATCCATCTAGATTCGATTATTATCGCCGATACGTCCTACATGGACGTGACTGCATATGCGCTGATTAACCAGAATTATTCTGAGATTTCCTCGTCATGGGATTCTGCATCTTATGGGAATAGTTGGTCGTCTTCCGGTCTTGTAGCTGGAACCGATTACAATTCAACACCTCTCGATACGGTGCGAATTTACAACACAAATCAGAACGCATGGTATGATTGGGACATAAGTGAAGCGATGACTTCGATGTACACTTCGATTGGTATTGTCCTCATAGGTGTCCCAGATACGACTGGTGGCCGTATTGTTGCTGAATTTGATCATTCAGAAGGTACGAATTCTGACCGCCCGTCATTCGATCTTAACTACACTGATGTATTTGATATCGCGATATCCGGGTCAAGTACGACGGATGCAGATACTCCTGTGTCCTTCTCAGCAGCCCTCTCAGATGCCTCCGGAGGTGCCCTCACGGGTTCAGTCACATGGTCGACTTCCGGTCTTGGTAGCATTAGTTCAACAGGCCTCTACACTCCACAAATTGCTGGTGTTGAGACGATTACTGCTCGCTTTGGCCAGGTGACTCGTTCTCTAAGCCTCACAGTATCACCTGGTGCCCCGGTTCAGTTGCAAGCGAATCTTTCCTCTGGTGCAATCAATGCTGATGAATCTCTAGCAATATCTGCAGTGGTAGTCGACATATTTGGTAACGAGGTTGATGGGCAAACCGTTCTTTGGTCAGTGACCAACGGCACATTTAGTTCAACAGGTGGTATGACTGAAACAACCAGTACGCCAAGTGCTCAAGTGGTATTCTTGCCATATTTGACTGGAACACAGACCATCACCGTATCTTGGGGTTCAAGTTCCTTGGATATCCCTGTGGTAGTCACTGTTGGTGCTCCGCATCATCTCGTCGTCACTGGCTGTGAGACCGTTCTAGCTGGCGAAATTTGTGTTTATACTTGGACCGTAGAGGACGTCCGTGACAACCCCATGCCTGCACTTCAGGCGGGTACTGTTTCTTGGTCTGTTGATGATGGCAATATCTCTGCACAAGGTGATTTCTCCGCAGATCGCGTAGGGAACTGGGTAATTACTGCAAGCAGTAGCGTTGGTGTTTCAGGCACTTTCAACGTCGAGGTGGGCTTCGGAGAAATTTCTCATGTGATTTTGGTGGCTGACAGCAACCAGATAACTGCCGATGAAGAGGTTACATTCAACGTTACTCGAGTTGATGTCCGTGGTAATTCGCACCCCGTTTCCCCTCCAGTTGCTAATTGGACTGCCAATAATGGGACATTCAATGATGATACTGGAGCCGCGTACTGGACTCCTTGGTCTAAGGGGCAGCAATGGATTCAGGTATCAGTTGAGGGTGTTACGGATCAGGTCGTGATTTCAGTTCTCGACGGAGCACCGGTCGAACTTGACCTTCGTGTTACTGGCGGAGTTTCGGAAATTACTGCAGGCGATATCCTCAGTCTCAGTGCTTTCGCAATTGACCAGCGAGGAAATCAACGCCCAGTGGCGCCGGAGACTTGGCTAATATCAACTCCAGGTGCCGATCAGGGGTGGATAGTTCCAAGCGGAGCAGCCGCGAATTTCTATGCGTCCACGGCAGGAACTTTCACCATTCAAGCAGCTTTGACTTGGACCGATGGTGTCCAATCGATACCGCTTACGTCGAGTGAACAGATGACCGTCATACCTGGTGATTTGGCTGAGGTTGAGATTCAAGGTGAAAGTAACTATGACGTAACAGCAGATGACAGTATCACGCTTGATGTCATCGCTAGAGATGCTTATGGAAATGTTGTACCTGCCTCTGCGCTCAAGTGGTTCATCCACGATACTTCAGTGTCTACTCCGCCGGGAGAGTGTGGTCAATCTCAGGATTCTAGCGAGATTACGAACGATTTATCAGCAGGGTCATGGGCTGCAGGTGTCGAAGGAACCTATGCCCTCTGCGCTATCCAAAATGGGTGGCAAGACCGTATCGATATCATCGTTACTCACGGTGTTGCTGTGGAGATATGGCACGATGCAGAGGCCAACGAGCTGACAGCCGGTGAACTGATTGACATCGATCTGTGGGCTCGTGATTCTGCAGGCAATGAATTCCGATTCGCTGAATCCACATGGACTACTCCACTGTTTGTTGTGGATGAAGACCTTACTGGCTCTTACCGCTACCAAGGAACCGTTGCAGATACTCACGAATTAGCATACAGTCACAATGGACTCGATGAGTCATGGACTGTAACTGTGAACTATGCAGCATTGGACTCCATTGATTTGTCACTTAGTGCTCAGCAGGCCGAGCAGCAAGCTACGATAACAGCAAGTGCACGGGGCTTCGATGCTTTTGGTAATGAGGTGCCACTCAGCAATGGTGCAATTCTCATCGCTCCAGGCCATGTTATCCAAGCCACGGGCGTAGATAGTTGGCAGATTACCCTTGTAGAGGATGGCACGGTGGGTATCACTGTAGCCGATCAAGGTAAGTCGGATGAGAAGCCGCTTACTTCAGTTGGTACCCTCGGTGGCTTCTTTGCTGCAGGTGGGCCTCTATACTACGTTGCTGCGGGGTTAATTGGGCTCGTCGTGGTTGCGCTTCTCGGAGTAGTATTCGCACTCTTGCGCCGTGGAAACGACAATGATTACGACTTCGATGATGACGATGACGATGATTACCAATACGAAGAGGACGATGATGAGGATTACACTGCTGGGCCATCTGGTCCGGCTGCTGGACCAACTTCTGGTCCGGTCTCAGGTCCAGGTGCCTCTCCAGAGCCAGTGGTAGAGGAATCCTCTGGCGATGATGATGGTGTTACAGTAGACGATGATGGAACTGAGTGGTGGGAGGACGAGGATGGAACCTGGTACTTCCGAACACCTGACATGGATGATTGGGAAGTTTTCGAGGAGTGAATTAGGAATGAGGACACAACACAGGGCCACGGTAATCGTGGTCTTGTCAATCCTCATACTGAGTACCCTGCCCATGGATAATCTGCAAACTTCTCTTGAAGAATCCACGGAGTTCCGTGCATACCAACAGGTGGACAATGGAAATGGTACCTGGACGGTGGAGATTGTAGATGATCAGGCCGGGGGTTTCGATGATGCAGTGATTAGAAGCGATATCCCAGCTGAGATCAACACTACTGCTGCCCTTATCCCTCTCAGTTATGATGCTCAGATGGAATCTCGTGGCCTTTTCGGTCTTGACCTCTCCACGATTGGATTTTGGAACAATGCTTCGATTATCGAAGCACACCTTGAATTGACCATTGATTCCCCACCTTCGAGTGAGATTGATATTTTCGGGCAAATGACATACAGGGACTGGGTCGATCCATCTTGGAATATGGCTACACCTGCTATTCCTTGGTCAGTTCCAGGGGCAGGAGGGAATACTGATTCCGGGGGCCCCATGCGTCCAGTATCAGTTTCGCCTTCTTCGACAGAGATATCCATTGATGTCACTGATGGATTCCGCATCGCTCAGGCTAGGGACATTCAGGGTGCAGGTGGTTTCCTTGGTGTGATGGTTACAGGAATGCAGGTCAATGAGTCCGGCTACTCCGATTGGAGTTTAACCGTTCACTCCTCAGAGTCTTCGCTTGAGTATCTACGGCCCAAGTGGACAGTACTTGTTGAATGGGTGAATCCCAATACCCTTTCATCGGCTCCAGCGTGGGTAGACATAGAACCACGCGCATCGACCATAAGTGCAGATTCAGATATTGGTATGAAGTCACAGGTGCGAGGTCAAGATGGGAGCATGTCTACCGCTGCCATCGACTGGTCAGTAATAGGTTCAGGATCAATCGATACGTCAGGCCTCTATGTCCCATATTCGGTAGGTTTGGATTTCCTTTGTGCATCTTGGCAGAATTCCCAGTCCGTTTATTCTTGCACTCCAATGGTGGTTACACCTGGATCGCCTGTATCGATGACTCTCACGCCCGGAAATGCTACATTTTCTGTGGATGATGCCATCCAAATCAATGCTTCATTCCTCGATTCCAATGGTAACCCCTTCACCGCCGCACCCCAGTGGTCGGTTAGTAGTGGTTCGATTGATGCTGATGGATACTGGACCCTTGAGGTACTTGGAACTCATCGTGTCGATGCCACGAGTGGAGGGCTATCCTCCTGGACAAACGTCACATTGGTCGAAGGAGGTGTGGCCGAACTTCTCATGCCTCAGTATCTCACAGTGGCATCTGGAGAGCGAGTTTCCGTTTTGCCAGACGCTGTTGATCGTTTAGGTAATACGATTCCCCTTGCACTTGCTGGAGACCTTGCTTATTCAATGGATTCAGGGACAGTAGATAACAGCGGCATGTATACTGGTGAAGCTATAGGAACTTGGGTCATCGACTGCACCGCTACGTTGGGTGCTACCGGTTCAACGACTGTCGAGGTCACAGTTGGGACTCCAGTGAGTCTTGAAATTGTTCATCCTAGCCGAACAGTACTCGCCGACGAAGCTGTACCTTTGCCGGTCATTTGGACTGATACCTATGGCAATGCGGTGGAGCAACCAATCCCCTTGATTGCATGGACTGCCGACGACGGCGGCTTTAGGACCACATCGAATGGGACCGTGGAGTGGCTTCCTAGGGACCTTGGTAACTACACAGTATCCATTGCTCACCTTGGTCTAACACACAGCATCGAGATTGAGGTTGGTGCAGGTAGCATTGCCACGGTTGTAATCGAGAGTGATGAAGAGGTGCTTTCCGCCGGTTCCGAGGTATTCTTACAGATGATGGCGCAGGATTCCTTGGGTAATCAACGTGTCTTGGATGCGGTTTGGTCTATTGTTGGAGGGGGTGTTTCCCCGTCTCCCTTTTCGACAGGAGCGACTTACACTCCTTCGATGGTTGGAACTGTGACAATCCAGGCAAATACGACTGAGAACGGTGTGGTCTATACGGCTACGCGGCTCTACAATGTCGTTCCAGGGCGTCTCGTTTCTGTCTCTTTCCAAGGCGACGGTATTACGATGACGACAGACGAATCTCTTGATCTCGCTCCAATAGGTCTTGACGCGATGGGCAATCCTATCACCGGTTTGCAGTTCAATTGGACTGTCAATGGTATCGATTACACCGATGATATTCGTGGTTCTGACAATGTGTTCCGGCCCACGGCGGTTGGTGATGTCCAAATCCAAGGCATGGCGGACGGCCGTGCTGCACGAATCGATCTCTATGTTGTGGCTGGACTACCTCAATCCTTGGAAATCATTCCACCAGGTAGTTCATTCGCTTTCAAGGGAGGACAGGATATTTTGCTCATTGTCGAGGGGATTGATCAGGCAGGGAATCGTGTGCCAATCGATGGAGTAACTTGGAGCCTACTTGATGATGCGGGAACGATGTCTCCGGGTGATTCGCCAGGTGAATATGTGTTCACTGTAGGCAAGGTTGGTACATATTCCCTTATCGCACGGCGAGGCACTGCGGCCGAAACCGTTCCGATGGCTATCGAACCCGGTTCCCCAGATCGTATCGAGGTCATCACAGACTCCGATGTTTTCAATGAGGGAGATATGTGGGATCTGACTATTCGAATCCTCGATGCAGGCGGCAATCCTGTACCTGTGGATCCATCTGTAGTATCTATCAAATCAGAGATTGGTGATGGCACTCATGTTCAGTCCGATATTTGGCGAATCGACATTGATGGTTACGGTGATGATGTTCCAGTCAGCATTACTTTTGCTGGCCTTGAGAAGGTCATCTATGTAAGTGTCCAACCGAGTGCTCTCTCAAAACTCACAGGGACTGGCATGGGACAGGTTGCGATTGGTTCTGTCTTTGTTGTCATCCTGCTTGCTGGTCTTCTTGTCCTTTTACCTCGGTTCCGAAGTGAACTTGATGAGTATGAGGATGAGGATGAGGATGAGGTACAAGAGGATGAAAAGGAATCTCAAACTCCTTCCTTGGCTCCCTCTACCCAATCTTTCGGTGAATACGCCGGTCAATCACCATCGGAATCGATGGGGCGATCATATGGTCGGAGCCGTCATCGTGGATCACATAGCACAGATTGGGGCCAATCTCAGATGCGTCAAGCAAGTGCAAACATGGCAACTATGGGTGCTACTTCCTCATGGAGTCCAGCCTCAAATGCGATGAGAGGTGACATGACTTCCTCGTCAAACGCTATGCAGGGCACTCCTCCGCCACGTCCACAGGATCTTGATACAGTATCGAAACCAGATGCTGCAAATACTTCTGTAGATAAGCAGAGGGCCGTACAAGAAGAAAAAGCGGGGGTTCAGAATCCGCAAGCAGCACAGGCAGCCGCCGCAGCCGCATCGAGTAATGTCATGTTAGCTTGCGATGGTACCGTGCAGGGACAAACGGGCTGGTATCACGATGGACGTGGACAGATGAGTTACTGGCAGGTTGATGAATCCGGTGCGTGGACTCGGGTCCGTTGAGCCACGTTATTCATATTGCTCATCAGAATTAGGGAAGTCCTTCGTTCGTACATCTTCCACGAAGGTGCTGACCGCCTCTTTGATATCCGTCTCTAGATTGAGATAACGACGCAGGAATCGGGGACTAAAGTCCATTGTGATACCAAGCATGTCATGCAGAACGAGTACTTGTCCATCCACATCCGCGCCGGCTCCAATACCAATTGTAGGAATTTCAATCGCTTCACTTACCCTCTTAGCGAGAGGCGCAGGAATTTTCTCAAGGACGATACCAAAGCAACCAGCTGCTTCGAGAAGCTTTGCGTCTGCAATTAGTTTCTCAGCCTCTGCATCTTCACGTGCCCGAACAGTATAGGTTCCAAACTTGTAGATGGATTGAGGCGTGAGCCCGAGATGTCCCATCACAGGAATGCCAGCTGTGAGTATTCTCTGGATTGATTCGACGATTTCAGATCCCCCTTCTAACTTGACTGAATGTGCACCACTCTCTTTCATAATGCGTATTGCGGATTCTAATGCATGTCGAGAGTTCCCCTGATAGGTGCCGAATGGCATGTCCACAACAATTAGAGCGCGATCTACAGCACGAACAACACACTGGGCATGGTAGATCATATGGTCAAGAGTCATTGGAACAGTTGTTTCGTTACCTGCCATGACGTTCGATGCTGAATCGCCGACAAGAATCACGTCTACTCCTCCAGCATCTACGAGTCGTGCGAGAGAGTAGTCGTAGGCGGTAAGCATCGTAATCGGCTCGCCCGCCCGCTTCATCTCAAGAAGCGTGTTAGTGGTCACCTTGCGTGCTTTTCCTGCGATGGACATATCCCGACTCAGTAAATGGGAGTCCTCTATTAGGTTTCAATAGAGCGGCTACTCATTCTTCCTCTGCAGTCATGGTTCTAATGATAATCAGGAACTCATCGATGTCTAAAATCCCATCTTGATTTGTATCAAGCATATGGAAGAAATCTCTGATCACTCCTCTCTCATTAGGTAGCCAATCTAGGGATCTAATCGCCGCAGTGAACTCTCTAAGATTTAGGTGGTTGTTGTTCTCAATATCAGATGCATGAAATGCTGTTACTGCTCTCATTAATTCGGATTCAACATTATTAATTCCAGATATGAATGTGGCCCAAGGCCTTTCAGTCGATGTAGTGTGTTTGCGTCCATATGCGATGTACATCGCGGTGCCTATGACGATTGCAAAAGAAGCGCCAATAATTGCCTGCTCCCCTATCAAAATAAGAAGGGAGAAAGTGGCTATGATTCCGAAATATTGAATCCATCTTCGACTTGACTTCAAGCGATATTTTGGTTGGTACCATGTATGCTCTGTTTCTACTCTTCTTAGAACAATCACACAGAGGTTTACCGCTGCAAAAATCATTAGCATGAAACCGGAAGCTAACTTTGCTACCGTTGCAACATCAAGGAAAATAATTGCTAATCCCATACAGATACTGGTGCCATAGATCGATCGATGAGGCGTCTCATATACCGCATGAACATCTTCTAATTCTGCTGGTAATAATTTGTCTCTACTCATTGCAAATGGGAATTTAGAGGCCCCCAAAAGTCCTGTTAATCCACCTCCACTCATTGTTAAAATTGCTAGAATAGCTATGACGAACGCGATTGTGCTCCCCCCCACTTCTAGAGCGAGCAAGTACATTGGTGCTGCAGTAGCATCCCCACCTCCTCCAATCCCTAGGTCTGCACCGGTGAAAACTGAGAAAAGTATGTATGAGATTGCTGAATATAGAATCATAACTATTCCTAGAGAAAAGAACATTCCAATTGGCAAACTCCGTTCAGGTTCAACCACATCTTCTGCTACAGCTACAATTTTCACTACTCCTACATATGCTAGGAAAACATATGCTGTTGCAGAGCCTAATCCAACCCAACCATCACGACTTCCCATTACAGTCCATGCTGCATCCCACGGAGCAAGTGGATTTGATGCAGATCCGTTTGCGAACGCCATTATGGCGACGAGTATAACAATGGATACTGAAAATAGGATAATTGGTGTTTGGATTTTCTTGAGAAGTTTCACTCCACGGATATTTACCGCGGTAACTATCAACAGAATAACAATGGCCAATGCTTTGGCTGCAGTTTCGTCAAATTCAATGCCCAATACTCCTTGTATTGCGATTACGTATGCGCTAAAACCAATGAGGGCAAATGCTGATTTTAGCATGAATGAGGCCCATAGTCCGAGCCCAGAAATTGTACCAATTAACGGGCCGAAAGTTCGTTCAATATAGACATAAGCGCCTCCAGATGTGGGCATTGCAGATGATAATTCGGCCTTCGAAATTGCGCCAGGGATGACGACAAGGCCCGACAAAATATATGCTAACCAAAGAGCAGCATATGATCCTTCAATACCTCCACTAGAATAGTAGAGTTCTTTTCCTGCTAGTGCAGGTAGAACGAAAATTCCACTTCCAACCATTGCAGAGAGGGATAATATCACGGCTCCAAATGGTCCAACCGTCTTCTCCATTAGTGATGAAAAATCGAAAAAATTCCTAAAATCTAAAGGTGCTTTTTCCAAAATTTCACCTCCAATCAACTAATCTTGGCAATGACCTTCATTTCGACTGCAATCGGAGTGGGAAGTGCAGTAATTGCAAGTGTCGTCCGAGTTGCCTGTACACTAGTGAAGTGTTCAGCATATACCTCATTGTAGCCTGCAAAATCACGTTCCATGTCTACAAGGAAGGACGTGATGTCGATAACATCGGATAAGGATGCGCCACTCGCTTCAAGAATCGCCCTTACGTTCGCAATGCACGCTTCAGTCTGTGCTTTGATGTCATATTCCTGAGGAACCCCTTCTGGCGTGCGTATTGCCCCACCTGGTATCTCATCGGTTCCGGCCTGCCGTGGACCGACTCCACTCAGGTAAAGGAGTTCGCCAACACGTCTTGCGTGAGGATATGCTCCGACTGCCTTTGGTGCGGCTGATGTCTCGATAATCGCTCCTTCTGGCACCGTGTGTGACTTGATGCTCCCCTCTGAATTAGCACTCGTTGTTTCACTTACTTCTACAGATGAATCCGAGTCAATGACGTTACGATCTCCTCGATAGTACTCGACATCGTCCTCATCGAA
>DAYJ01000100.1:27880-28309 GCA_002506875.1 Euryarchaeota archaeon UBA40
GTACTCGACATCGTCCTCATCGAATTCTTTGTCTCCGGATGAGCCCTTGGTTGGATTCAGAGAAATTACAGCACCACCCGACCCATGCAATGCTTCGTAGGCTAGGACTTCCCCATCGTAGCGGTTATGTTGCCCCATCGCTGAAGCCAGCCACCATGCTGGTTTGAATGCGACAACCTTCTGCACTCTGATTTGGGAGTGGATGTCTCGAGATAATTGACTGATATCCTCAAGACGTCCTTTAGCGAAAAATTCCAAAATCTTCCGATTCCATTCGTCGTCTTTCTGAGAGTGAATCCGGTCATCTTCAGGTTCGATGTGTTTTGTGAACATGCGGTTTGAGAGCGATGCGACAACGACGGCTACAGCTTTCTTGCCTTGAGCCTTCAGTACATCAGTCGTGGCCTTTCCGAGGACGATTGTTTCTGC
>DAYJ01000100.1:28633-28811 GCA_002506875.1 Euryarchaeota archaeon UBA40
TTGGCATACATGTTACTCGAAAGTATGGTCACTGGAAGTCTGTTGTCTGGGTTCAGTAGGCTGAGTGCCACGATGCTCCCTGTATCAATCGGGAAACCATGGTAGTCCACTCCTCGCATGTGTAGTCCACGTTTTTCACCGGCCTCCACTATCCCGTTCGCAAGATCAACATCGACCT
>DAYJ01000120.1:0-23662 GCA_002506875.1 Euryarchaeota archaeon UBA40
GCATTGACCAGTGGTAGGTTCACCATCGCTTTCTTGAGAGCCTCCCAGCGGTCCAAATCGGTGTTTCCGTCGCAACTATCTATGATGTTAACAGCTCTACAGTATGCGGTTTCGCACGGTAAAGGTAAGCGCCCTCCCATTCTTGCCGATGTTGCAGCGATTTTGCAAGCACTGTGGAAAATTCTCCCCTTCCAACTGTCCAACTCTCGATTTATACCTCCACCACAGATTTGACAGGTAGCCCTGTTATGATGTTCAGAAGCCGTGGTAGACATGCTAAAGAAAGTGCACATCGAGAGGGTATAAACCGAACATGATTCGGCCAAGACGACTGCGTTGTCTGGCCCGATTCTTCTTATATGGGGGGAATGTCGGCTGCTTGCTCAGAGGTGTATGACGTGGCCAAGTCTGCTTATCATCACGTCCGAGAAGCGTGGAAGCGGCCCAAGGCCAACATGTCTACTCATCACCGTCGGGACCGTCAGGCTCAGTGGCGTAGGGAACCGGTATTCCAGCGTATTGCCAAGCCTACTCGTATCGATGCGGCGCGTCGTATGGGGTACAAGGCAAAGCAGGGTGTTGTGATGATTCGAACCCGCGCTCGCCGTGGTGGACTCCGTAAGGGTAAGATCCACATGAAGCGGAAGCCATCCAAGGCTGGTATCCGGAAGATTACGATGGCTAAGTCCATTCAACGTATTGCTGAGGAGCGTGTCTCCCGTCGTTATCCTAATCTTGAGGTTCTCAACTCGTATTGGGTTGGCCAAGATGGAAAGAACAAGTTCTTCGAAGTCATCTGTATCGATCCCGCGCACCCTGCAATCAAGTCCGATAAGCATCTTGGCGGGATTACTAACTCCAGCAACCGTGGTCGTGCATATCGCGGTAAGACCAGCGCTGGTAAGCGCGGCCGTGGACTCTTCAACAAGGGTAAGGGTGCAGAGAAGCTCCGCCCGAGCCTTGCAGCTAACAAGAATCGAGGCAAGTGATCGTCTCCGATTCGGATAAGGTTCAATGGTAGGCACCTCTGTTTGACGTCTGATGTCGGACCTCCGTGCGGAACAGTTGCGAAACTTGCCCGTGATTCTCCCGGATGGGCGTGCACTTGGTGTCGTTCATGATGCAATTGTCGAGACGGAGACTACATCGATTACCCACCTCTTCGTCACAAACCCACCTGTTCATCTCGTCGAAGATGGCGTGCATATCGCCATTCCATGGCGTTGGGTCCGTTCCATTGGTGATGTCGTTCTTCTCCGTTGGTTCCCTCAGACACCAGTACCTAAGTCTCGCTGAAGACATTCGGATGGATTCATGAGCAAAGCCCACGGTTCATTCTACGTGCTCTCCCTCCATGTACTCGGGACCTCGTCGGCGAAACCGACCAAGGGAAGGAGTGTTTCTGGGTCTTACTTAATGACGCCAGGTGGGGCTGTACTCATCGATTGTGGTGAAGGAATACAGGAACGCATTGCTGTTCATGATAGATGGTTGCGTCGAATTGGTTCAGAGGATCGGACGCGCCTAGGCCGTGTACGTGCTGTGTTGTTGACACATGGCCATCTCGATCATTGCTGGGGACTTCTCCCGATGCTTCATACGATGGATAAAGATGGTCGAACCGCACCATTAGCTATCCATGGACCAACGTCTAGAGCGGCTCTTCGTTGGGTCGAAGAGGGTCATAATAGTGCACCGAGTCCAGATTCTGGAATCCATCCTGGAGATCTCGCCATTCAGTTTGACTGGTGGCGTAGACATGGTGGAAAGGAGGGCACGTTGAGATTTGATGTGGAATGGAATCTGCATCCGGTGGACGATATTGGAATAGACGGAGTTGAGATTCTCAATCTTGATGGAACTTTGTTCCATGCTTTTCATACCAATCATGGTGTTCCATCGATTGCCTATAGGGTTCGTACACCCAGTGTTCCTGGACGATTCAATATCGAGGATGCACGTGCATCAGGTCTTGACGAGGCTGCAATCAGAGACATTGCTAAGGATTCAAATTCAGATGAACACCGAGGTCCACGTAGACAAGAGAGGACATTGGTTCTTTCAGGTGACACTACTGCAAATGTCCCCTCGTTTAACGGATCTATCGGGCCAGTGGATGTTCTTGTGCATGAAGCAACATTTGACGACGCGCATGAGGAGCAAGCTTCCGCTTACGGCCATAGTACTGCTAGACAAGCGGCCCATGTGGGTGTGGCGATGGGGGCACGCTTAGTCGCCTTGAACCATTTCTCATCACGCTTCCAAGATTTGTCACATCTAGGCGATGAAGCGACAGAGGCTCATCCGAACTGTCATTTGTTGGAGGATGGGGATAGATTACAGATAGACCGCGATGGAATGATTCGAGTTCATCGTCGAAATACGGATACTTGGGACCATATCCTAGACCTTGGATTGGAATGAAGCGTTTAGCGGTTTGATTCAAGAGATGCACGTTCAGTTCAGCATCATGCGTCAGGTGATACTGCTAGTCACTGTTCTCCTTTTTTCTGCCGCAGTTCCGACGACATTGGCCACTTCAGCACGAACTCTGGACTGTTCGGACGCTTCGGGTGATGGTGCATGGGTTCTCCCTGATCAAGATTGCATTATGTTCGATCTTGGTAGTATCACTCCCGGCGACACAATTCAGTTTGGCTTCGATTCCGATGTTGAAGTGGATGTACTGATGTTTAGTGCTGCAGGATATGCCGTATACTCAAACGATCAATCCTACCGTTCAGCAAACGTATGGTCGGAGGCAGGTACGCTTGAGTTACTCAATGGAACTGCTGATTGGCGTTGGACAGCCCCAGAGGATCGAAGTCAGACATCTTGGATTCTCATAATCGATAATCTGGATCATCCTCAAGATGACGGTCAAGGCGCTCTAGGAGGGTCCGCAGCATCTGGCTCGATTACATATGGTCCTGCAACAATCCGTTCTTGGACGCTACATGATACTCTGACTCTTCTTGATACAGACGAAGGAGTAGATTTGGCAGGTCCGTTCTCTTTCATGGAAGGAACACAGGTACTGATTGAGACATTTGCAATTGACGGGGCCCCAGATGTCTTTTTGATGACACAGCAGCAGCGCGATCTCTATCTCCAGGACAGTTCCAACGACTTCCGAATTTCTGACACGGAGATTCTCTCTATCACCACTTCTAGTTCTCGATCATGGTCCGTTCCTTCAGTCCATGCCGATCAACCTCTCCACCTTATGGTCGATAACACGGCTTCACCCAATGGCGGTGGTTCCGGTGCTGTTTCAGCACGTGTCGGAGTTGTTCTTTCCATTCTCCCGGTTGTGGATGCAGTTCTCACGAGCACGACAGATCTCCTAAAGGTGGATGTAGGACAGATAGTTAACATCGATGCCAGTGGTTCTCCTGACGATTGGAATCAAATTGTTGAGAATGGATACGTATGGGATAACGCACTAGCAGATTGTGCTACATCGACGACAGGTTCCAGTGTTGATTTATGTTGGACGACTGAGGGTGTCAGGACTGTTGAGGTTACCGTAGATTCAATTGACGGTAGAAGTGCAACGAACTCTCTTCAAGTCACGGTTGTAGATCAAACAAATCCTACGGCAGAGATTCTAGTATCGGGTATCATCGATCGTGGAGTCGGTGAATCATTCACTATCACGGCTCGGTCCACAGACAACGGTTTTGTACAGAAGGAGGAATGGTTCGTTGATGGACTCTTAGAGAAGAGTAGCAATGGTTCAGGGTCAAGTTTCACTCATTCCTTCGATGATGTATCGGATGTAGGACCTCATACTGTGACACTTGTTGTGCATGATGGAGCTGGAAATACACAAGAGGACACCGCTGATATCGAAGTGTCTGATGTCACCGCTCCTACTATCGATAATGTCGCCGGGCCAGCCTCAAAGGAGTATGGAGCAATAGCAACCTTTTCTGCTACGGCATCCGATCCTGAAGATTCCGAACTTAATTTCACGTGGGATTTTGACAGCACAGTCGATTCCGACGGCAATGGAATCCCAGATGATGATGTAGATGGAAACGGAAGTATGGTAGAGATTCAGTTTACATCGGCAGGTAGCCGCTTCGTAATTTGTACTGCAACCAATGATGCGGGCCTATCTACATCAAAATCAACATCCATTACTATCCTCAACCCCGATGCAGAGGATACTGGAAGCGGATTTCCCTCTGGTACACTTCTTGTTACCCTTTTGTTGGTCATCATTCCTTTCGTAATCGGAGTCGGAATTCTTCTCTGGCGCCGTAGTACGAATCAGCTTGCTGCCCGACTCCTTGCTGAACGCCAGGCAGAAGAAGAGGCTGCCGCGTCCGCTCCTCCGCCAACAGCCGAGGAGCAGGCAGCAATGTTTGCATCCAGGAGTAATGGAGAAGATTTCGCATCCATTGCAGGTATTGCTCAACGTGATTACTCATCTTCAACATCAACCGAATCGGATAGCCGTAGTTCGCCCGTGTTGGATGATCTTTTTTCAGATGACGATGAGGTCGATGATGTGGAAACGAAAGTTATCGATAATGCTTCAACTAGCGCTACATCGGCTGAGATATCCGGTGTTTCTACCCCGAATCCCGCTCCATCTAGGCTCGGAATCGAGATTCCCGATTTTGATACAGATTCAACAGCATCTCCCTCTTCTTCGTCAGAGGTGCAATCTGATTCTTTGATGGTACAAGCAACCTGCACATCCTGTGAGGCCCGCTTCAAGGTTGAACTCCCGTCAGGACGTAGTTCTGGCCGTACTGCATGTCCCTCTTGCGGCGATATACAAACAGTATCCCGATGAGCCTCTGAAGCACAACCACGGGAATAGCCTAAAGATGAGTTCGTCGAAGTTACAATCGATGGCTCCCTTAGTCGAGCGCAATCTTCCTCGGAAGAGTCTCGTATTGGTCATCATCATGGTTCTCTCTGTGTGGCTTCCCGTTCCGGCGGTGAGTGGAGCAATTCAGATTGACAATCGAGATTTCGGGGTCCTTGCAGAACTCTACGGCGCCCTTGATACTCGTTCGGAATTACTAATCGATGATGGCGAGGGGGCCCTCGCTGCAAATTCGATGAGATCAGTCGATTCCTCAATTCGTAATTCCTCCTCATCAGATGCGTTGGGATCAGCGGACGATCCAATCCCCGATGCCTCATGGAAGAACATCACCATAGAACCGGTACAGCATCCGAGTCCATACGAGATTATTCTTGATCCTTCGAGTGCACCACCTGGGGCCACTGATAGCATACTCAATACGCTGATTAACATCACCGATTATGTCATCTGGACACAATATGAGACCGTTAACGGAGAAGTTGTGGATAAGTTCGAAGTCATTGATTTCTCTGCTAGTTTGTTTTCTCTTTTCCCCCCTTTACCTGGCCAACCTACCCCTGATCCGTTTCTCCATGAAATCGATATTGACAATCTCTTGAATGATGGCTCCACATCGACAAACCAGAATTCAGGCGATCTTACTGAGGAAGGAGATTGCGGATACGACATATCAGTGGGGCTTACAATTGCCATTGATTCAGGCGATGGTTGGGGTGTTGAGGGTACGAATATCTGGGTTGAGCCGACAATTGAGTTCAGCGTGAAGATGTTCAATGGGGGCGTATCGACTTTCGATGCCGACTGTGATGAAACACCTGAATCAGAGACGGGGGATGCAGTATGGGATTCCATGAAGACCTTGCGTGTCTCTCTGTTCAAACAATTCACCTATTCTGAATCCTTGTTCTTTGGTTCGCCTGGTCCAAGTTACATTTGGGTCATCGATACCCACTACACAATACCTCCAGAAGATACATCTCTTGAGGTTGGTATCGAGAGAATTTGGTTCGATGCCCCCGGAACGGTCCTTAGTGCCTTGAATGGTCCCTTCGGATTGCTGGGCCTCCTTGGTGTGGATACCTCAGGGATCAAAATTGTCTCTATTGCTGCTCCATATGCAATCCATCTAGAGACTCTAGGGACCACTGCCTGCCCAACGGGATATGATCCGGTTTTCGATGTCGACGTCAATCCGATTTTACATGGTTGTGGAACGCAAGCAGGATTCGGATATGTACACTTGAATGAACCCGTTAATGGACAACGTGAAGCAATCGAGGTCGCCTATATCGAATTCAGTGCACATCCGGCCGCAGGCGACGATCGAATTCCATCAGAAGTGGATCTCGTTATACGGACGGATTCTGTACTGTCTACGACTGCAGCTGACATAGGAGAGGGGTCACTCACTTCGATAGAATACTTTGCAGATCGAAGAGCGGATATCCATGTTCATTTCCATGAGGATCGAAGAAACGTTGCTCCATCTACAATTGACGGTTCTTTCGGTAACGTGACAGAGAGTGCAGGGTGGCTGCGTGGGATGCCTGCGGGATCATTGGACCAACTTGAGATTGAGCGTGTTTTCAAGATGCTAGGTTCGGATAAGTCCCCCGAACTTCCGGGGCGACTCCCAGAACGACTAGGATTAATTATTGCAATCAAGAATTTTAGCAAGGACAATTCGCCGAATGCAAATGATCCCAGCCTCCCCGTGAATCCTGCAGATCCTCCGCAGTCACTGGTCGTAATCCGATCAGTCCAATCGGTTACGGAAATTGATTACGGCTCTTGGTTCCTCAGAGAAGGTGCGGATGAGGACCGACGCCAGATACGTACCCGGTTGATTGGAATCCCAACAACTCTCGTTCTTTTCGGGAGTTTCGCAATCGATGGCGGAGATGATGGAACGAATGCGACATTAGACGATCCCAACGGTGCCAGTTTGGATATCTTCTCCCGTATTCTAGATACGACTATTCTCAACCTTGTGGACATATTCATCAATATCGGTTCAGCGTTGAATGCAGTCCCCCAGGCTCTTGGCGAAGCTCTCTCCGGAGGGCTAGAGGCAGGTAATGGGCTCGAAGGAACGGAATTCCATCTCCAGATGTTCGATGATCTAGGAGTAAATCGAATTCCAGATAGATTGGACCTAGTTGAGATGGATCTTGGCACTTCTAACCATCCTACATTGGCAGGAGATCATATCTTTTTGTCAGAAGATCGAGATCTTGATCTTGTTCAGGGGCGAACCAATTCTCGTGAACCATTGATGCCAATAGCGCTCAGCATCCGTCTTAGTGGATTCAGTGCAGCCGACATTTCCGATGATCAATTTCTAGATGAGCAGATGCTTACGTTGGAAACTGTGAATTCTCAGCCATTGCGTGTTGGTTTCATCCAACATAATGCTGACAGCCTCATCGGGGCGTCACTCCATATTGTGCAGATTAGTGCATTACCTGACCAAATGTCAATGTCTCTCCAACCAAGTAAGACCTTCTGGAATGCAAGCGACTCTGTCGACGAGATTACCTACATCGGACTTTCCGAGGATCAGCGACAAGTTGTCCGCATGCGAGATGTACCAATGAGTTTCGAGATGGAGGTGGCTGACTCGTTCTCATGGGTTGCAACGGAACCAATGAGTAGTGTAGAGATTCAGGTGAGTAACCACACGGCTCCTAAGACAATGGATGATGATCATTTCTTGTTCAATTACGACGGTCTCACTGATACCGCATATCTTTCTGCTCGGATAACGAATCTTTCTGAAATCACCTTCATCGAAGCAGATACTGATGCGGATCCTGAAGCTCTTGACTCAATCCGGTTACGCGTGGACGGTAACCGTACCTTCCGCTCTTCAATTCAACACGTGCCTGGACCAAATGACCCTGCAACACGCGGTCTCCACCTAAGGGCCCTGATTGACCCACTTCCCGGCATCATATCGATGGATATCCCAAACACAGAGGATTTGAATGGACCAAGTATTGTCATTCCTGAATTTAACACAACCCAAGGACTGCGTGGAATCGCGGATTTCATGGACTCCTTTTCAGAGATGGGGCGATCCGTAAATCAAGTGCTTGCCGATTTGTCTGAGACTGTGACTGGCCAAGCTGGTGAGGAGCGCGCTTCTGAGTTCCAGTTTGGTTTCGAGTTTGATGCAGATCGTCATTTCGATCTCACTGTTGATGCAGTTCAAGGTTCCATGGCCATCGATGAGCCAGAATGGCGACACGGCATCTCGATGAATTCAGGTGTGGAAGGCGAAGAGCAAGGATTCCATGTTCGTGCTTGGCTCCCCGGTCTAGCTCCTGATGTCAAGTTGGATTTGCGTTTCCAGAATGAATCAGGCCTTGAGATATGGAACATAGGGGTGGAGATGTCTGATTGGCAACCTCTACGTGAGGAGTTCATCATCCAGATTGCTGGTTTCGACGCCCAAGATCTTGATTTCTCATTAATTGGCTTCCAACCGGGCGAATCAACTGAGGTTGCAATCCAGACATCTTTCTCGACAAGGGATCTAGGGGCGACTTCAGAGGTTACCACCTCCACAAGTTACCAACTCTCTCATCGTCTCGACTACGTAGTGGCCTCGATTCTAAATCGTGATTTAGGGACACGATCACAACTTTTCGTGTCTGATATCCCTGCGATTATCGATCTCTATGCTTCAATTGGCCAATCAATTTCGGTTTCGTTGGATGTTCCAGAGTCAGAACGAATTCAAGGTGATTCAGTTGGATCAGTGATGCTTCAGCAACTTCAATGGTTCGAGGGTCAATGGTGGCCTGCAACAATATTCCTCAAGGATGTACCTGGAGAGATTGACCTAACAACCGAGCCTGCGAATGTCTTCGACATAACACAACCAACATCCTTCCAGGGTGTACCGGAGTTCGATTTCTCTGCATCTGGCCCGGGTATGGATCTCTACATGGAGATATCAGGTCGAGCAATCAACACGAAAGGGGACACAGTTCTCCTAGCAGAGAATCTGATGGAGGAGATGACAGTATCATTGGATGAGAATTTCCATCTGGCGATTCGATCATCTGGAGAAGGTATCGGTAAACTCTACCTTCGTCAGAGTGATGTTCCCGCCCAGCCCGGTATCCGACTGATTCAGATGGAGGCATTGGGTGAGAATCTGAAATCCGCAACAATCAGCCTTACTGAAGTAGGCCTCTATCCTGTGTTCCGTATTGGTGATGTCCAAGGTGGAAGGATTGTGTTGAGTGCTCGTGCATCGGTTGATTTCATGGGTATGACGTTTGATGGACGCGCAGTTCTACTTGATGCGCAACAGACTTCTGGCATCCCAACAGGGACCACAATCGGGGTCAACGGTTTGGCTTCTGACCTCTCGTTGCTCAATGTGATGCCTGGATTCGATGGTTCAACAACTCATTACATGGTACCTGAGCCGTTGACAACAGGCGTCTTGACTCTTTGTACCACGATATTTGGAGGTGGATCCTGATGGTTTTGGATAATTTGGATGATCTTGAGTCTGAATTGGAAGATACTAGCCTTGAGATTGCTGGACGTCGAGTATCACTCTCAGATGTTGAGAGAGCGCATGGAGCGTTGGAATCTGCACGCACAGTGGCAGCAGCGGTAACCCCGGGCCGAGTAATACTTGCAACGGGCCTAATCTTGCTTCTTCTCCTCAGTTCGTTTGGAGTATGGTATTTCCTCGTGCCTCGTGATGCTGTCGCTGTGGAAGTGGTCTACATGCAGGGCGGCCCTGGTCATGTAGTGTTAGCAGAGGTTCACAATTTTGGGAGCCGAGAGGTAACTGATCTCAGCGTTGACATGCAATTTGAAACTCTAGATGGTGAACTTCTTGCATCATCATCTTTTGATGCTGCAAATCTTCCTGGACATGTTTCTATTGCAGGCGACGATCTTGAATTCACCGTAGCTGGTGCTTCAGTATGGGAGAATTATTCGTTGTCAATCACGGTTGAATATACAAATCATCGAGGGGAAGTAGTGGAGAAGGTTTGGCTTCATACTGTTGGAGAATGGGCCTTTGAGTCCTTCCGTGACGATTCGGATGTCCACTGGTTTTGATGACAACAGTAGAGAAGTCCTAAATCCGTCGTGTTGAACCCTCAACCATGTTTCGTCGAGGAAGGGCGACGAGCCTCGTCCTTCTGCTCCTGTTGCAGGTTCTCCTCATCAGTGTCGAATTTGATCCGATTAACGATGGAATTGTATTCGAAGACAATGAAACTCAGCGAATTGAATTGAAACCAGATCCCGATTCGATTCGTGGTGTAAGTCCAATTCAGACAGGTGATGCCGAGATTGCATTCAGACAACCCGGTGCGGATACTGTAATCGGTTCTCTCTCCACCAATGGATGGGATTCTAGTACCGTTCTTAGCCCCGAGTTTGCCGAGATTCGCGAGGACCTCCACATCGTCGCTCTTGACAGCGGTGTTGATCCTTGGGAGGCACGACTCGCTTTGGATGCACTTTCTGACATTAAGGTTCGAACGATGATTCCACCGACTGGTTTCCTCCTCCAAGGTGTATCCGATGCCTTCTCCTCAGCATCATCTCTTGAAGGTGTGATTGCCTCGACTCAGGTTTCGGTAGGTTTAGTCGTGGATGAACCACTTCGTACCTTCGTTGATACTTCAACACCTGATGAAGAAGTACGGATTTTAATCACGGGGTGGAGGGATATCGATGGGATACCTCAGCCCTCTTCCAATCTCCAAGGTCATCAGCACTCGATCACATCGGTGGATGTGGAGGAGATTCGACCATGGGGCGATGGTCGTGTCGAGGCTACGGTTAGTGTAGGAGCCATTCCTACACTCGCACATAATCCTGCAGTGGCTTGGATTTCTTTTCCACCACAATGGGAAATACACAACGATCGATCGAGGACCCACATGCGCATCTCTGATGCTGCAACTCACTTCATCAGTGATCTCAACGGTTCCGGTGTTAAGGTGGCAGTTGCGGATTCCGGCATAGATCAAGATCATGGTGATATGAATGGACGTGTCAGTTATGTCGAGTCATTGACATGGGGGGACAGCTCTACTGAGGATCGGCATTCAGGGCATGGAACGCACGTGGCTTGTACCGTCTTGGGAGATGGGTCAAAAGGAGGTTACGCAGGAGTAGCACCTCAGGCAGATCTTTACTTTCAAGCGATGGAGGACGATTCTACAGGGCAGTTCTCAGGTGCCAGTGTTGACTATATGTTACGTACAGCATACAACGATGATGTGCAAATCCACACTAATTCATGGGGTTCACAGGGCGACCATGGACGATATACTACCTCTGCAGCAGACGTTGATAGCCGCACCTCACAATATGATCAATTCTGGTCCTATGATGGTTTCACAGTCCTCTATTCTGCAGGTAACGATGGTTCAACAGGGTTGACTCCCCCTGCTACGGCGAAGAACTCCATTGCTGTGGCTAATCACCATAATCGTGGAGGAAGCGCGCCAGATACTATTGCTCAATCAAGTAGCAAGGGTCCGACAGATGATGACCGAATCAAACCAGATCTTGCAGCTCCGGGTACCTGGGTTCGTTCTTGCCTATCTCAGGATGCACAGGATACAGGTGGTAATTCGTGGAAGAGCACCTGGTACATCGAGTACTCAGGAACTTCGATGGCCTCTCCCAATGCCGCTGGTGCTGCAGCCTTAGTATACGAATATCTTACTGAGGTAGCAGGCCGCCCGTCACCACAAGGCGCTCTCATCAAGGCACTTCTTGTTCTCGGTGCCGAGGATATGGGGGCACGGGATATTCCGAACAACAGCGAAGGTTGGGGTCGGATTAACCTTGCAAACTCTCTCATTCCAGGTTCTGACACTGGCGTTTTCGTGGATGATCGTACCACCCTTCGGTCCGGAGGTTCTGCAACCTATGAGTTCAACCTGACACGATCGGGTTCTCCACTCAAGGTGGTGTTAGCTTGGTCCGACTACCAGGGAAGTTCTTCCAGTAGTAATCAATTGAGAAACGATTTGAATCTGGAGGTCACTGCACCAGACGGTACCACGACATATCTCGGTAACGCTTTCCAATCTGGGCGCTCTGCTCCAGGTGGTTCTGCGGACAATAAGAACAACCTCGAAGTGGTTCTTGTCGATTCAGCAGTATCTGGTGTTTGGCAGGTTCGTATCTCGGATGTATATCATGGTGGAGGGCGGGCTGACCAGCCGTTTGCACTTGCCGTTCGGGGCGTTAATGTGAATGATCTTCGTTCGGATCCAATTGTAATTCTCTCGGATGTGTCCTATTCCTCAGAAGTCCCTCAGGTTGGTGAGCAGATTGAGATTAATGTCCCCATCATGAATCAGGGTAGTGGTACCGCAATCGATTTGGTGGTCGATGCAGGGATCCAGCGAGTAGGTACTGTTGGAACTGATTTAGGCCGTCAAACAATAGGTCTTGGCCCAGGTCAGACCCGCATTGTCTCATGGATGTGGACGCCGCAGAGCGAAGGTGAAGTTACTCTTCAAATCATCATTGATCCTGATGGAGCCATCGAAGAAGCTGATGAGGACAACAACATTGCGAATATTCCTCTCGTAATTTCTGCACCGGGCATACGAATCGATACGACTGTTCTCGCACAGAGTGTGATTTCAGCAAACCAGGCCTCTACCACATGGGATCTTCGCCTCAAGAATACAGCATTGTTACCTACGAACGCCACCATCGAGTCAGGAGACCCGGTTAGGGACCATGACTCTCAGTCGTTCAATTGGTTCCGTTCTTTCAATCGAACTGCGATTCCGTTGGAAGGAAGTGAATCGACTGATGTCTCATTCACGTTGGTTCATCCAAGTCCACCTGAACCTGGTACCTATCGGATTCCCTTGACAGGTGTGGATGAAGATAACAGTCTGACCTTCCCGTTGGATCTCCAACTCATTGTCCCTGTTCTTCCGGACGTGCAGACACAGACCACTTCATCTCAGATTTCATTACACCCAGTCGACAACACCTCCTTCGAGTTTATCCTCACGAATCGAGGAAATGGTCCTCAGGGATATGATCTCAGGATTGATGCACCTCAGAGTTGGCACATGGGTTTTGATGACCTTGGCTCAACAATTGGGGCGTCGGGTGGTTCCTCTGGTACTATGGACATTGGTGAATCGCTAACAGTTCGAATGACGGCGATGCCACCATATTCTATGATATCAGCAGGGACTGCATTGCAGGCCACAGTTACAGTAACCTCTCAGGTAGATCCTAGCGAATCATGGAATCTTGATTTCCCAATGGTGGTTGCACCCTTCGATCGACTTGATGCCCGTCTCGACACGCAGGTAGGTGTTCTCGCGAAGGATGCCTCGATTCCATTACAGTACACTATCACGAACACAGGTAATCGTGAGGTCACGATTACTCCAGATGCAGAGGATCGTCCTTCTGGTTGGAGTATCTCAAACAATCTTCAGTCGTTTACACTTGGTATAGGCGAGGAGGAAATCTACGGTGTCGGACTCATTGGTAACGGATATGCAACCTCCGGTTCATTCAACCTCTTGTTCCGAACTGATGATGGATACGAGATATCTGCTCCAGCACAGTTGAATGTTGAGGAAGACATCAGTGGTTCCATTGTATTCTCATCTATACTTCTCGCGGATGGCACTTTAGGTAGCGATACGATGGATGTAGGTTCTGTATCATCTGGTCAACCCGGCTTCTTACTGGAATGGTTGGTGACTAACGATGGAAGCACTTCATGGACAGGGGCCTATTCACTAGATGTTCCATCCGAGTGGTCCTATTCGTGTATTGATCCTGGGACATTAGCTGCAGGCGTGTCGGACTACCTTACTTGTTCCGTGGTCATGCCAGATAATGTCGAGGCTGGTTCAATTCCGGCAATTGGTGCAATGGTTTCAGCAGATGATATGGATCTGCTTGACATCGTATCTATCCGAGTTGCTTCAGTAGAATCCGTTACAATCACTACATTGACTCAGATTGAGACCATGGAGATTGGTTCCACAACGTCTCTAGAATTTGAGATTACGAATGATGGTAATGTAGCAATCCAGCATCGTATAGTAGTCACGTCAGATGATGACTGGTCGATTGTAATTCTCGATGATCCTAGCATCAATTTGAATCCAGGTTCTAGTCAACGTATTGATATTGAAATTACACCAACCTCCAGAGGGAGTTCAGCAATTCGTGTTCAGGTTCTTGGTCCAGAAGACGTCACTATTGGATCTATTGAGGTTGACGTGTATTCAGAACGATCTTCCGTGGAGCCAGCTAAGGGTGGATCGGGTGCTATTATCCTTGGAATCGGAATCGTCCTCATCGGCATTCTTGCTGGGGCAGTAATGGTGCTCTTACGCAAGGATAAGTCAACTCCTCAGGTCATTCCTGTAAAGGCTCGTGTTGGATTTAGTGCCACCTTGCCACCACCTCCTACAACTTCGAAGCCTACGGTAACACTTCCGAAGGTTTCCTGTTGGGCTTGTAGTCAACCCATTGAGGCGGAAAAACGTCGTGCTTGTCGCGATTGTGGTGCCCGCTATCATGCGTTAGGGGGATGTGAGCATGCAGGTATTACCGTTTGTCGTCGATGTGGTGCAGATGTTGTCTCGTTCATGGAGGAAGGGCATGCACACTGACGGAGGTCATTTAATCGACGGAGTTACAGGGGTACCTATGGCATCCGGTCGGAGACAGGCTATCTTCGGCGTTTTGCTCATGCTAACTCTCTCTCTAGCGCCCATTGTGAGCGCAGAGGCGGAGGTCACTTTATCCTCGAATACAATGGCTCAGGAAGCCAGTCCTGATGAGGCTGCAGAGTATACCATCACAGTCCGAAATACTGGTTCAGATGACATTACAGTGCAACTCGCGACCGCTCAAGGTCAGGATTGTCAAGGATTCACATCGAACATTGAGCAGGTTTCTGAGACTATTTCTTCGGGTTCGAGTGCTACCGCCACGTTGACTGTCACTGTAGCTCAAGGTGCTGAAGGTGATTGTGAGACCACAGTGACTGCTACAGCTAATGCGGCTCCACCTGCTCCTCCTGGTCAACCTGCGCAGGACGATATTACAGTCACCACTACTGCAGGGGAAGGAGGGAATGGCCTTTTCGGTGTGTCCCTATCAACGTCTCAACCACAGAAGACCTATTCCAGTGGAGAAGAGGAAGACTGGAGCGTTACAGTCGAGAACACAGGTCAGAACTCTGCTCAGGTAACATTGACTCTGGATGGTGATTCCTCTTGTGATTCCGATGAATTGTCAGCCACAGTTGATCCGGCTCAAGTCACACTTCAGGCTGAAGGAGATACCGAGGATGTCACAGTCACGGTAGCCATTCCAGATGGTAGTAGTACGGGGGCCGGTTCGCATTGCTTCATCTTGCGTGCAGAGGTTACTAATGATCAGAATCCATCGGGTCGTGCATCGGATAACCTGTCATTGACCCTAACTATCCCAGAGAGAAAGGAGTGTTCTGCAAGCGTTAGTCCAACCACTCTGGATATTACGCCCGGTAGCACGGCATCGGTTAGCTTCACTGTCTCTAATCAGGGTAATACCGATTGGTCTGTTAGCACTGATACCTCTGGTACATTCCAAGATTGGGCTTCTCTTTTTGACCCATCATCTGCTTTGTTAGTGATTGATGGGAGTCGTAGTTTCACCTACGATATCACTCCAGATGATTCCATCGAAGCGGGCGATACTACAATGATTACGTTCAAGGGAATGGATGGTACGGCGATGAAATGTTCCACTACTCTCGCTGTGAGATTAGGCCAATCATATGCGGCATCACTCAATGTTGCCACATCTGTACTGTCGAACATTGACCCGGGTACTCCAGGTGTCAATTCAGTAACTGTTGGTAATCTCGGAAACGGTCCAGATATCCTTTCACTTGGCGCCACAATGAACTTTGTCGATGGATCAGGTACTCCAAACGGTTGGACAGTTCAGTTCGCGTCTCCTTCTGTTTCTCTGAGTAGTCGTCATTCAAACTCAGGGGACAGTGAGACAGTTGAGGTAATCGTAGGCGTGCCAGAGAATGCGCGCGCTGACAAAGCAGTCGAGGTTATTGTGACAGTCACTTCAAACGGCGGATTTTGGACTAATGTGCTTGCCACAGGGGCTTTCGAGGTTCGTGTTGCGATGTTCCATGAGGTCTCTGTGTCTACAATTGTAGGAGAGGGCGAGGTGATGCAACAGACTGGTTCAGCCGGGCAGATAGTACGCTTCCCGATGACTGTAAACAATCAGGGCAACGTTGAGGACAATTTCCTGCTTGAGGTCTGTGACGGCGGAGTTCCTGGCGATTGTGTGACTCCGTCTTGGAACACTCGCTTCACCGACATGCAGGGGAACCGTATCACACAGATTACAATTCAACCTGGTGAGAGTGCTGAGATTGAACTACAGGTAACTGTATCATCGACTGCTTTCGAGTTTGAGGATGCAGAGTTCCGAACTAATGTCTACGTTCAGGCCCAGACATCGACAATGACCTCATCTGATTTCCGAGTTCAGGTTTCAAACTTCGACTATGCTGCAAATATCGCATTCGTAAATCCTGGCGATGATCCTGACACCATGGATCTCTCTCTTGCTCCTGGCTCATCATTCAGATTCGATGTCATGGTAACAAACGCAGGCAATAGTAGCTTTGTGGACGAAGCCCTTGTCAATGCTTTCGGAATGGAAGGTCTCATCGATGTTACCTTGACAATGAACGGCAGCCAACTATCTGACGCTTTCTCGATAGGTGCAGCCGGATCTGAATCGGTTCTCATTACCGTCGATCTAAGCCTTACTGAACTGGCATTGGATGGTGACTATGGCACGATTACGATTGAGGCTGCATCTGTGAATGATGCGGCGGAAATATCGACGCTCAGCATTCTTGTTTCCGTCACTACAATCTACGAACTCGATGTTACGGTTATCTCTGGAACAGAGCTTGAGGTTAATCCACCCAATTCAGCAGTTTTCGAATTAGAAGTCACAAACATTGGCAATGCTGAGGCAGAGTGCATAGTCAACATGTCTGAAGCACTTCGTGGATGGTCTTTGAGCCACAATGCAGACACTTCATTCAAGTTGCAGCCTGGCGAATCTATCACTATCTTAGTCAAAGCATCTCCTCCTGTTGGTTTGATTGATGAGGACGCCTTTTCGTTCGTTGTGAAGATTGAACCTGTGGAATCCGCCATCGATGGGACGCCAATTGATTTGAAGGCAATTGGTTCTCAGCAGACTCTGATGGATCGAATCGGTCTTGACGAACAGCAGCAGCAGTACGTTCAGTTTGGTGGTGCAGGCATTATCGCCCTTCTATTAGTGGGCATGATTATGAGGACAGTACTGCAGAATCGTCGTTATTCAAAGGAATTCGAGTCTGACGATTCTTGAGATGTAGAATGCACACGTTTCTGATGGTGCTTTAGGCGATGTAAAGAATAGCCTTATGAGCAGAGTTACGGTGTTTTGACTTACGGGACTTGAGGGTCCTTTGAGGTGCGAGGTTTGACATCAATACCAGCCGAATATTTGGCGGTTGGACTTATGGCAATCGTCGGCATACTCTTCCCCTTTGGAGGATTCTTGACATCCTATTTTCTTCGCCCAACACAGGACCCAAACGATCCCACAAAAATGCGCTCAATACTTATCCCCGGAATGGAATCTGATCAGAGCCTGTATCCTCGAAGATTGAGTACCTATGAATGTGGGGCTGATCCAATTGGAGATGCTCGAATAGAATTTCACTTCCAATACTATTGGTATGCCATCATCTTCCTTGTTTTTGATATTGCATTCATGTTCCTATCATTTGCAGGTATTCTGGTTGCAGAATCAACCTCACAAGGTGGCAGCAGTGTCGTATCCATGGATGAGGCATGGGGCGGATTAGTTAGCCTAACAGCAATTTTTGGATTCATGGTTCTTGGCGTATGGTATGTTTTCCGTAAGCGGGGCAGGATCTACATCTGAGGTGGCAAAATGACTGACGACGGGCAAAACTACTCCATCTTTAACAGTAGATTGTTGATTGACGTCGTTGGCGATGTTACCGATGAAGCCTTGAAGGCAAGCAAGCTCAAAGAAATAATTGGAATAATCGGCGGCCGGCTTTTCAATTGGGCATCGAGAAAGTCGTTTTTCCCGTTACACCTTGGAATCAAGTGTTGTGCGTTAGAGATGGCAGCCGCCGGCGGTCCTCGATTTGATGCCCAACGATTCGGACTTTTCTTTCGAAGCAGCCCTAGGCAATGCGACGTACTGCTTGTCAATGGCCCGATATCAAAGAAGTTTGCAGATCCGATTGTGCGACTTTGGGAACAGATGCCAGAGCCAAAGTGGTGTATTGCAATGGGTGAATGCGCAATCTCTGGTGGCCCATATTTCCAGTCATACAATGTGCTCGAAGGCGTGGATACTGTAATTCCGGTCGATGTCTACATTCCAGGTTGCCCTCCTCGGCCAGAAGCTCTAATCGATGGATTCGATCTTCTTCGACAGCGAATTCTCCTCAATGGCGTCAGTCCTGAAATGCTTTCAGAAGATACGCCGAGCCCAGTCGTTGTAGGGGATGATTGAATGGGTATGAAAGTGGATAATGATAAGCAGGTCTCTGCATCCAATGACCTGATTAGTGCTATTCAAGCAGAATTTGCCGATGAAGGTTTGACTTGTGAATTACGATTTCATGCAGGCGGGAAACAGAAAAGACCCTTTGTATTCATTGAATGCCCTCCTGCAATTTGGTTAATTGTAGCAGAAACTCTCTCCGAGGTCCATGGTGTCGATTATTGTTCAATGATTACTGGTATCCACTGGCCGGAAAAGGCACCGGAAATGGAATGGCAAGTAGTAGTGCACTTGATGAGAATGAGCATTCAGAATCCTAAATCCAAGGATGGAATATTGATTCCTACGATAACAGATGCATCTATCGTTCAAGGCGCTGCAATGCCTTTGGAATTGGAGATAAGCATACCAATTCCAGAAACAAGAACCCCTTCTATACCGTCCGTTCAGCACATCTGGGTGGGCGCAGATTGGAATGAGAAAGAGACATGGGACCTCGTGGGAATTGATTTTGATGGACATAAGGAGATGAGGCGAGTCCTACAGCCTCATGAGACACCTGCAGGCTTCCATCCCCTCCAGAAGCAACACAAGTTGCGATATCATGAGTTCAATGAGATGTACGATGATGCCCAAGGCTTCATGCGTAAATCGGATGATATTGGCAAGGTCAAGTAAGGAGTGATTCGCATGGCAGAAATGTGGATTTCTATGGGTCCGCAGCATCCTATGACTCATGGACTTTGGACTCTTAAAGTGAAGATTGATGGTGAAACAATCGTCGATACGATACCTGATTTGGGCTACATTCATCGCGGTGTAGAGAAGATTTGCGAGGCTCGAGATTTCACCCAAATCACCCCGTATTGCGATCGTTTATGCTATGCTAGTGCCAATACTTGGTCACATTCGTATGTCTATGCGGCAGAGAATTTGTTAGAAGTAGAAGTGCCAGAACGTGCAGAGTATATTCGCCTCATTGCAGTCGAGTTACAGAGGATAGCAAGCCACCTCATGTGGCTAGGAGCTTACTGCCCAGATATCGGCAATCTTACTGCATTCGTATATTGCCTTCGTGAGCGCGAAATGATGCTTGATCTTCTTCAGGAATTGGGAGGTTCAAGAATGCACTACAATTTCCCAAGAATAGGCGGCGTCAAACGTGATTTACCTCATGGTTTTGCTATGCGTTGCCGCGCAAAAGTGAAACTCTTCTTGGAGAGGATACATGAGTACGAAGCACTCCTTGATGAATCTACGATATTTTTAATCAGGACTCAGGGAGTTGGATATGCAAAACCCGAAGAGATGGTGAATCATGGAGTCACAGGCCCCAACCTCAGAGCCGGTGGAGTGAATTATGATGTCAGATGGGCTCACCCTTACTCAGTTTACGACGAGTTAGATTGGATTCCGTCAGTAGAGCGTTCATCGGTAAAGGGCGCTGATTGTTACGACCGTTATCGTGTGAGGCTTGATGAAATGAAAACCTCTGCAGATCTTGTACTCCAAGCATTAGATGGAATTCCAGGTGGCGCCGATACATATCACGAACCAGGCGATCCTGCACTCTTGGGTAAGGCCCCATCAAGAGCAAGTGATGGGCAGACTGGATTCCATCATTTCGAAGATCCGAGGGGTGAATCATTGTTTTACATTGTAGGTGGAGGAGATGCTCGAGGCAAGAATCCATACCGTGTATCCATTCGTTCTCCCATGTTCATTACAATTCCATATGCTGCAAAATGTATGATAGGCTACAAAATTGCAGATGTTCCCGCAATCATGGGAAGCTTCGATCCTTGTATCGGGGAGACCGATCGGTGATAATATGGTTGCAACTGACTGGTTCGATGTTCGAGGAGCAGTATCTTGGTTGGCAGAACAAACCATGGATTATACTGTGGGTATGACCAGATTTTGGGAACAGAAGTATTGGTTGAGTGATTTTACTGCGGCCTTTGCAATGGCTGCCATAATCTTCGTAGTTACCATGCTTTCAGTGCTCGGCCCAGTATGGATGGAACGCAAACTCATTGCGCGATTGATGGATCACCGTGGCTCAACAATTGCCATACGTTCGTTGTGGACTGGAGAAGGTAATATTCGAGTAGAATGGTGGAAAAATCTACCATTTGGTATCGGGATACCTATTGGCTGGGTCAATGGATTTCTATGGAATAATTTCGGAAATGAATCAAGTAATCCGAAGGTCACACAGGTAGGAAATCGAAGTTATGCTGGTTGGTGGTGGGCTCTACCAGGTATGATCAACAATTTCGCAGATTTCACAAAATTCGCCATAAAAGAACACATGCCTCCTCGGGACGCAGATACCGTAACTTACGAGGTGGCACCTTTCATCATCATATCCACTACATTGCTTGTTTTCGCGTTCATACCCTATGGCCCTACTCTTTTCGCAGCGAATCCTGATCTTTCACTAATTTACATGATGGCAATTTTTGGGATTGCTCCCTTGGGTGTCTTTTTCGCAGGATGGGCGTCCAACAACAAGTATACTCTAATTGGTGGAATGCGTAGTGCTGCACAATTAACCGCTTACGAGATCCCCCTCCTTGTTACCGTTCTTGGAATTGCAGTCCTTAGTGGCAGTTTGAATATCATTGAAATTGCTGAATTCCAGATGAATAGTTCTGAAGGTAGTGTTTGGAATATATTCCTAATGCCTCTTGGAGCTGCACTATTCTTGATTACAATGATTGCAGAAGTCGAGCGTACGCCCTTCGATATGCCTGAAGCAGAGGCTGAATTGGTAGAGGGCTGGTGGACCGAATATGGAGGAATGAGATGGGGTCTTCTTTTCGCATCTGAGTATCTGAGGGCCTTAGCAGCGTGTCTTTTGTTCTCACTATTTTTCTTGGGTGGTTGGGAATTCCCGTTTGAGGATTCACTAATCACTATTCCAATTATTGGAGGTATTTTCGAGTTTATTTTCCAAATAATTCCACATTCAATTTGGTTGTTGATGAAAGCATGGCTCGTGTTCGGCTTCTTCATCTGGGTTCGTGCGTCTCTACATCGTGTTAGGACAGACCAAATTCTAGAATTTGGTTGGAGGTACCTATTGCCTTTGTCAGTAGTTCAACTTGGATTGAGCATGTGGCTCAGGCTAGGAGTATATGATGGCGGCTCATGGCCACTCATCGTACCAGCCCTAATCACGATCATTTCCATCGTTCTTTTCGTTGTCTTAGTTATGGATGAAGATGAGGATGCTCTTGCCGAGCAACGGCGCCCCTATCATGTCAGTGAGATTAACAAGGCTTCACCTGGCGCTAGAATGAATATGGAGGATTGAAAATGGCGTATCACCCAAGGGCAACACCGAATTTTCGGAATCTTGTAGTTCGACCAATGTGGATTACATTGCGAGCAGCTCTCAGAACAATACCTGTAATTGGACCCAAGTTATTTTCTTCCGGCTATCACGGAAAGGAAGCCAAAATGCTGGATGAAAAGACAGCTAACAGAATCAAAGACGGCGATAGAGAATCACGATTTTATGCCGCAGATCGTGAAACCAGTCATTTCGTAAAATCGCCTTCTCGCCCAGTTACGGTAATGTATCCATACGAACGTTTGGAAGATCTTGAGCCATGGCTTTTCGTTCCTAACAACTACAATGGTAGAATTGGTGTTGTTTGGGAAACATGCACAGCTTGCAAGGCATGCGTTCGAGCATGTCCAAATGATTGCTTACACATGGAATCCGAGGTTCGAGTGAACGTACTGGATATGCCGGATGCTTCTGATGAAAACTTAGGATTGAGTACTGTTGAATTCATGGAAGGAGGGTACCTCGCTCAAAAGAGAGAAGATTTTGAGGATATTGAAAACACATTTTCATTGGAGACGGCCCATGAATCCGCACCTCAACAATATGATTTTGCTGAGATAATCGATTTGAGTGGTAACACTGCCTCCGTTCGTTGGCAAGATACGGGGAAGATCGAATCCGTTGATTTAGAGGGCATGATTCCTGCAGAACAGGACATTGTGTCAGGTCGAATTGACTTGGGCAGGTGCATGTTTTGCGGTCTTTGCATGGAGTCATGCCCATTCAATTCCTTCTTCATGACAAATGAGTACGATGGCATGTCCGGAATGACACGCAACGACCTATGGATGGATGCATCGAGAACAAGAGTCCTTCCAGTTGTCCACAAAGAAGCAGTGGATAGGGAGCTTGCTAAGAGGGCAGACAAAGAACGATCAAAGAGGGAACGTGCTGCAAAGAAAGCGAGTAAAACTAAGCAGCAAGCGGGAGATAAACCGGAGAATGCTGAAGCGGAGGCCTGAGTATGGCTATCGATGGCGAGCTAATCACCTTTGGAATCTTCAGTTTCATTGCAATATTAGGTGCACTTGGTTGCGTTTATGCTAACCGAGTGGCACATTCGATGCTCTCTTTGACCTTCTGTTTCTTCGCCGTTGCAGGTGTTTTCGTACTAGCCGGGGCTGAACTTCTTTCAGCGATTCAGATTCTCGTCTACCTAGGCAGTGTCATGCTAGTTGTTCAGTTCGGTGTGATGCTCACACGGCGCCAGATTATGGAGGGCGACTTCGAATGATGCGTGCACTAGGAAACTCTGCTAGAGCGGGTATTATCGTACTCGGTCTCTACTTGATGGGTCTTCTTGTGGACGCTTCGCGATGGGACGCTCCAATGGTTGAGATGTCCTCTCCGACAGCTAGTTTCGCGGATGTACTCATGGTCGATTGGTCGCTTGCACTTGTGGTACTAGGGGCTCTTCTCTCTATGGCGATGATTGGTGCATCATACCTTGTTCGTGACGAGCGTCTAGAAAATCTCGTCTGGAATGAAAGTGACATCGAAGTCGCATCCGCACCAAGCAAGCGAAGTTTACCGCCCAAGGCTATGGACAAGGTGTCTGGAAATGAGCTTGCTATGCTTGCAAACTTCCTTGCTGAGAAAGGTCAGACAGTGTTCCAGTTTTTCCGTTCCATTGATCTCGATGATTCCGGTGAGATTGATACGATGGAATTTCAGCTTGCTCTCTCCAAGGCTGAGATTGCTAACCTTCCTCCATGGGACATCGATGTTTTGGTGTCTCAGATGGACTTGAATGGTGATGGCAAGTTGGATCTACCTGAACTCGATATTGCCTTACTAAGTTGTCAAATTCCTGGGTCAAAAGAAGAAGC
>DAYJ01000120.1:24020-28280 GCA_002506875.1 Euryarchaeota archaeon UBA40
AGAGGATGAAGCCGAAGCAGAGGCTCAAAGTAAGCAGGCCGAGAAAGAAGCTGCTGAACGCCAAGATCGCATGGACAAAGAACTCGAGGAACGCCGCAAGCGTCTAGAAAATCTCGACGAGAAGGCACGAAAGAAGGAAGAAGAACTCATTCGCGTTGCTGAGAAAGCAAAGACAATCGATTTCGGAACTCTTGGTGTAGCGAGTGCTTCTGAGGCGGATGATTTGCAGAAGATCAAGGGTATTGGACCGTTTATTGCTGAGAAGTTGAATGCGCTTGGGGTCTACAAATTCAGTCAATTGGCCAACATGACTTCTGAAATTGAAGAGGAAGTCAATGTTGCAATCGAGTTCTTCCCAGGTCGAGTTAAGCGAGACGAATGGGCAAAACAAGCCCGTAATATCACTGGAGGTGAAGAGGAATGATTGATCCAGGCTATATCGCAGGGTTATCTACGATTTTGTTCTTCATAGGACTAGCAGGGGCTTTCACTCGAAAGCACGCAATCATTGTCTTGATGTGTATCGAGATTATGTTGAACGCCGTTAATCTGAACTTTGTAGCTGTGTCCATGCAGACAGGTAATGTCGAAGGCTGGGTATTCATTTCAATTGCAATTGCAATCGCTGCTGCCGAGGTAGCGGTTGGACTCGCGATTTTCCTGTCATTGTATAGCACTAGGGAGACGATCAACCTCGATGAGGTTGATCTGCTGAAGCACTGAGGTGATGAAGATGGGAGAAACACAGAATGAATCTCGCCTCCTAGTGTTCCTGTTACCTGCGTTGTTAATTCCGTTAGGTCTTGCGTTTGGTAGTGGAGATGGCTCGACCGAGTGGTCTTTCCTCATTATTGCAGCACCAATGATTGCATTCCCGATTATCCTCATCGTGGGTCAGGTTTGGAATGGGCACAAATTTTGGAAAAACACACTGAAGGAAGGCGGAATCCCAGCTCTCATGACAATGACCGTGACGCTCGGGATCGGTATCTGGGTGCTTGTTGACCACCTCTGCGGATCGGCGCAACTGTCAGAGGACACTGCGGTGAATCTACTGAGTTGGATATCTTTCGATGTCTTAGCTCACACCGAGGCTGGCTGGATGCTAGTTCCTGGATTTGAGGACATTACCTTTGGCGTATGGGTTGATCAGGTCACCCTCATGCTACTCTTCGTTGCCACCTTCCTAACCTTCCTAATCTGTTGGTTTGCAATCGGTTACATGACTACAGATGAGATCAATGAGAATCGAAACCATCGTTTCTTCGCAGAGTATCTCCTCTTCACTGCAGGTATGTTCGGCATGGTGCTTGCGGACAACTTCCTCTGGTTGTTCATATTCTGGGAGATTATGGGTCTGTGCTCCTACTTGCTCATCGGATTTTACTACTGGAAGCCGAGTGCTGCATCCGCGGCTAAGAAGGCCTTCATGACGACACGTGTTGGCGACGTCTTCCTGATGGTGGGTCTTCTCATCTTGTACAGGATATATGGTTCACTAAATTTCGGTGTCGTCTTCGATGACCCATCGACTGGTGTTAATGGATTACCTGTTGATGTCGAACTCCTCGGATGGGCACTTGTCATGCTCTTTATCGGAGCAGTGGGTAAGTCTGCTCAGTTCCCACTCCACGTGTGGTTGCCAGATGCGATGGAAGGTCCTACTCCGGTTTCAGCTCTCATCCACGCAGCGACGATGGTGAATGCAGGACTCTATCTCGTTGCACGAATGGTTCCATTCTTCGATGTTGCTCATGGCGGCCTAGCGGGCCTTGAGAACATAGGTATCCTGATTGCATGGGTGGGCGGAATTACCGCATTCATGGCGGCAGGTATCGCTTTCGTTCAGAACGATATCAAGAAGGTACTAGCGTATTCGACTATGAGTCAACTGGCCTACATATTCACGGGTTTGGGTGCAGCTCTCTGGTTCCTTAACCAGGAGGGGGATGCGATGCATACTGCTGGAGTCATTGTTCTAGGATCCTCCCTTTTCCATCTCTTCAATCATGCAATGGCGAAAGGTATGCTGTTCATGGCATCCGGGTCAGTGATTCATGAGGTCCATCATGCACATGATCACCTTCATCACGACACCCATGACCACGAAGACGAAGATTTGAGCGAAGTTCCCAAGGCTCTTGTTGCTCTTGTCAAACATCTGAGAAGCGAAGGTATGACTCTTCGAGAGTTCTTTTCAGATCTTGATGTTGACGACAGCCGTACTCTTGATCTTGACGAACTCCGTTCAGGCCTCATGGGCATCGGAATCGTCGAAGAAGAATCGGCTGTTGATGCGATGATTGCTGCAATGGATCGTAACGATGATGGCCAGATTGACCCCGTCGAACTGGATTCCTATATGATGGATTTCTTGATTGGAGGGCGCGTCGAATCTCATGGCGGTCACGAAGAATTCGACCCACAAGACATGCGAAACATGGGTGGTCTTGCAGCTCATCTTCCCGTTACCTCAACGGCGATGATGTTAGGGTCAATGTCAATTATTGGCATTCCATTGATTGGAGGGTTCTGGTCGAAGGAAGGTATCGTTGGATATACCTGGAAAGCCTTCTTCGAGAATGAACCTCTGATGCTTGGGCCTGCATTACTTGTTCTCATGACTGCAGGTATGACAGGCTTCTACATGACGCGTATGTGGATGATGACTTTCGCTGGTGCACCGAAGTCCGACGTGGTAGATCATGTTCACGAGACTACGCCATGGATCAAGACTCCTCTCGTAACCCTCTCAATCGTGACAGCCTTCACTGGCCTCCTTTTGACAATGTTTGGTGTAGTGAAATACCTCGGAGGCAAGTACGACGAGTTGAACTTGTATGATTCTCATAGTTATGATCCATCGGTGATTGATGCATTTGTTTACGCCCTTGAGCACGCCTTCTTACCTTCGGATCCAAACATGATGGCAGTTGGCTACACAACGATCGTGCTCGCTTTCTTGCTCGGACCTTGGTTTGCGATGCGCGTCCACGGTGGCTCTCTCAAAGAGGGTGCAGAAGCCTTCCCTCTTGTTGGATGGTTGGTTAGTCTTTCAGGACGGCCTAGCCGAATGGACGCCTCCCGAATGTCTTCATCCTCACTTGCAAGGGCATTAGAGAATCGGCTCTACATCGATGACCTTTACGATGAGATTATTCGTAGGACTGTGATACCTTTCTCATGTCTCAGCGCTTGGTTCGATAAGCGTGTCATAGATGGTATTGTGAAGAGTGTTGAACTCGGATCCCAGGGTGCGAGTCAGCGCATTCGATTACTCACCACAGGAAGTGCTCGTGACTACATCTTGTATGCTACCGTTGGAGCATTAAGCATCACATTCATCCTAATGGGGGTGAGCCTTTGAATTCGCTAGAGATTCTCACCTTGACTCCTCTCGTTGCGGGCCTTATGCTCCTCTTCCTTCACGAGATTGTTCCGAACCATACCCGAGAGAAGGCAACTGAGTTGATTCGCTACGCGAATCTTGGTATTGCTATCATTCTCTTCCTTCTTGCAACCCAAATTGGGTTTGAGACAGATTGGATTGACACATGGGCTGCAGGGAACTTTGGAGGTCAGAATGCATATGTTCTCGAGAGCACGCCTGTTTCTTTGATTTCTAGTATAGGAGTCACTTGGCACATAGGTATCGATGCACTCTCTTTCCCAATGGTCTGGTTGACTACGCTGCTAATCCCCCTCTCGATGCTTGTGCAGTGGGATGCGGAAAAGGGTGCGCAGTTCCACAGCCTGATACTGATTATGGAAGGTGCACTGCTTGGTGTGTTCGTCGTCCTTGACTTATTCCTGTTTTACGCATTCTGGGAACTTACACTCGTTCCGATGTTTTTCTTGATTCTTGTCTGGGGTGGAGCTGATCGTCGATATGCTGCAATGAAATTCTTCATCTATACATTCTCTGCGAGTATTCTGATGCTTATTGGCATCCTGATTGTCTACTTCCACAGTGCTCCTGCTGGTGACTTCACAGGCACTCTGACTGGTCATCATTTCGACATGGTTTCACTGATGCAACAATCGTCGTTAATTGATTCAGCGGGTTTGAGAATGGTTGTATTCCTACTCCTGTTGGTTGGTTTCGCAACCAAGATGCCTAGCGTCCCAGTCCACACTTGGTTGCCTGATGCTCACGTCCAGGCGCCTACGGCCGGTTCGATGCTCCTTGCAGGTGTCATGCTGAAGATGGGTGCCTACGGTTTCCTCCGCATAGCGGTCTCATTCTTCCCTCAGGAGACG
>DAYJ01000120.1:28664-36920 GCA_002506875.1 Euryarchaeota archaeon UBA40
GCATGGGTATGTCTCGGTCAGACGAATCTCAAGCGAATGGTTGCTTACTCTTCAGTTTCGCACATGGGTCTAATTTTCCTCGGGATTGCAACAATGCAACCGCTTGGTATCGCAGGTGCGTTGTTCATGATGTTCGCTCATGGTCTAATCTCGCCTCTTCTTTTCGCCGTGTGTGGTTCTTTCAAGCACCATTATCACACACTTGAAATCGGTTCAATGCGCGGTCTTGCCCACCATAGTCCGTTCATGGCTGGACACATGATGCTCGGTTGGATGGCAAGTCTTGGTCTACCGTTACTTGCTGGATTCGTTGCTGAGGTTGCAATTATGATCGCTTTCTGGATGACCTTCGGCTGGTGGGTGCTCATACCAGCCCTAACTCTCATCCTCACTGCTGGATACTATCTCTGGTCCATGCAGCGTACCATCTTCGAAGGAAGTGACCCTCATCGCGGTATCCTACCTGATACAATGCATGGTGAGGAACCGCGGGACATTACGTGGCATGAGAACGTCGGTATGTTCATTCTAGGCGCTCTTGCCATCCTCTTCGGTATCTTGCCAGCGATCTTCTTTGACATGATGTCGAATTGGAGCAGTGGTCTGGTGAGTGAGGTACTTATCGATGCTCTGACCCAACTGGAGGTGACCCCATGAATATCGAATCACCACTTTTAGCCAGTCCACTCTTGGGCGAAGTCCTTCGACCTGAGATGACGATACTCATCGGCATAGTTCTCCTGATTGTGGTTCCTAACCTAGGCAATGCCACCATTCGTATTCCAATGACAAAGTTCCGAGTCCCGGTATTCCTCGGAGGGCAGCGGTTCACGATGACTAGTGATCCTTTGATTCCAGGTGTGATTTCGATGTTCGTATTACTGCTCAGTATGGCTGCAAGTTTGATGACATTTGTCGATGGTCATGAACTCGTCAATGTATGCATCTCAGCTAGTGGGGCAATTCAGCAGGGTTGTCTTGGATCAGATTACATCCTTCGTTCGGACCCCTATAGCCGGCTATTTACAACGATTTTCTTCTTCGCACTTCTTCTCGGAACAGCGGCGATGATCAATCGCATGCCTGCTTTCGTAGATGCAAAGGCACCTCATCCAGATGATACTGGAGCAACTCGAATTCATGCGATTCGCCGCCTTTTGAACAATCGTCGTCAGGGTGATTTCCACCTTCTGATTCTCTTTGTTGCACTCGGTATGAGCATCGTTGCACTGTCGACACATCTCTTCCTGCTGTTTATCGGACTCGAACTCGCATCTCTCGCAATCTATGTCTTAGTGGCGTTCATGAAGGAGGATGAGACCAGTGGTGAGGCTGCTACGAAGTACTTCCTAACAGGTTCAGTTGCAAGCGCGATTACCCTCTATGGCATGTCTTTGCTTTACATTTGGAGCGGCTCCGCTTCGAATTATGCAACTGCTTCGCTTTCTCTAGTAGGGCCTAATGGCCTTGCAGCGACTTGGCAGGCGATGGATTCGGTAGATCCATTGGCAGCCATCGGTTTTGGAATGGTACTCGTTGGATTTGGATTCAAGATTAGTGCAGTTCCTTTCCACTTCGCTGCACCAGATGCCTACTCTGGAACCTCCGCTCCGATGGCACTGATTCTTGCGACTGCATCTAAAGCGATGGGTTTCGCTGCGCTCATCCGCATCCTCATCGTGATGGCAATGCCTGAGTATGGGACTGAAGCGACTTGGCTCATCTTAGTGGGTATCCTCTCTGTGGTTACCATGACTTGGGGTAATCTCGCTGCACTCTCCACTGAGAACCCCAAGCGGATGCTTGCGTACTCAAGTGTGGCACACGCCGGATATCTTCTCGCTGCCTTGGCTGCACTTGGTTCTGGCATGGCAGGTGCAGCAACCTCCCGCCTTCTAGTTACAGCCGTGGTGTTCCACCTTCTCGTCCTGTCTTTCTTCAAGTCCGGAGCGTTCCTCGTTCTTACACTCACTGAGATGAAGGGCGATGATGCGAACAAGATGGAATCCCTCTACGGACTCGGTCGGCGTGATCCAATTATGGCAGCAGCCATGTTTGTGTTCATGCTCGCTCTTGCGGGTGTTCCCCCACTATCCGGATTCCTATCCAAGTTCCTTGTGATTGATGGTATTGTAACAGCTAGCACAGCGAGCGGTTCACTTTCTGCGGGTGGTGCTATTGAGTGGTTATCTAGTGTTCACTGGGTCTTCTGGCTAGCTGTTGCGATGGCAGTCAACAGTGCCTTGTCACTATTCTATTATCTGCGAATTGGACAGGTCATGTTCTTCGAAACACCACGTTCAATCCGTCCTCTTCCTGAAGCTCCTATGATTCGTATCGCCGTAATCCTCTGTTTGTTCTTGACCGTGCTTGCGGGCCTCGGTCCATTCAGCCAAACTCTTGTCGATATGGCGACTATGGCGGCGCAGGAATTACTGCGTGTCTAAAGTCCACTCCAGACCGTGCCTGTTTTTATTGGGTGGGCTGCAGCCTGAGGTAGATGGGACGTCGTCGTGAAGAGAAGGTGGACGAGGAACTCCTCGCCCAGATGGAGTCTGGAGAGGGCACCAGCCGCATTCGAGTACCTCTCCCAAAACGCAAGGTGAATGAGATGTTTGCTATTGCTGACCAGATGCTTGGAGGTCGACGAGTCCGTGCAATTTGTGAGGATGGTGAAGTGCGTATCGCCCGTATCCCAGGTAAGATGCGACGTCGACAGTGGGTTCGTGAAGAGGATCTAATTGTAGTGCAGCCATGGGAATATCAGGACGATCGCGCGAACGTCATTTCCCGTTATTCGAAGACTCAAGCGATGTATCTTTCCCGTAAGGGTCAACTCCCCTCCATTGTCGATGTATTCGGTACCAAAGAGGACCCGGTTGATATGGGGGATGATAGCGGTATCTTTGCTTCAGGGGATGATGATGATGGCGGCCTCTTTGAAGACGACGATGATGATTCTCTTTTCGATTCCGAGGATAGCGATGATGTAGATGACACATCTCTATCGGATGATGATTCAGATGAGGAAGAGGTTCCAGATGAGGAACCTGAACACCCCTCCTCTCCTGAGCCATCGAAGACAACCGATAATTCGGACATCGATGATGACGATGATATGGACATTGACTCCTTCTTTGGATGAGGTGAAGTCTTGGACGACACGGATTCCTTCGAGGATGAAGTCGAGGAGATTGACACGAAGGAGATGCATGGTGAAGGTGGGTATGCCACAGAGTGGATGGAACAGCCCAAGATGAAGCGAATGTTTCAGGAGATTGAACACCGACTCGATGGTGTACTTGGCAAAGGTCAGTATGAGTGGGTAGACCGTCGAGTATTCGATCAGGTCTTTGACAGGTCCACACTTCTAGCCATCTACAAACTGATGCGTCAAGGTGAAGTCGATACAATCGAATTCCCAATTGCTAGTGGCAAAGAGGCGCATGTATTCTACGCAACAAGTCCGAATGGACCACGTGCAGTGAAAATATTCCATACTACTAATGCGGTCTTCAAGAGCCTAACAAAATACATCGAAGGTGATCCTCGATTTGGGGGACTAAGTCGTCGCCATCGTGAACTAGTGACTATTTGGGTACGCAAGGAACATCGTAATCTTAAGCGGCTGGAGAATTGTGGTTTGCAGGTACCTGCAGCCTATGGTGTGTATCGAAATGTACTCGTAATGGAATACCTAGGAACGCCTCAAGGGCCAAGCCCTCGAATACGCGATATCCAACTTGAAAATCCAGAATCTGTGTTCAATGAACTCGTAGATTTCATGCGAGTATCTTGGAATGTCGCCGAGATCGTCCATGCAGATCTCTCAGAGTATAATGTTCTGTGGCATGATAGCGAGCCTTGGATTATCGATGTTGGCCAAGCGGTGAAGACGGCGCATCCTAATGCCCAAGAGTTCCTGATTCGTGATGTGAGAAATGTTTGTCGCTGGGCCAATCGTCTTGGTGTAGATGCACCTTTCGAGGAAACCTTACTCCGTGTTCTTGAGGACTGAGTCACCCATCGGGTTCAAGTGGACCAGCGGAGGACGCAGGTCCAATGGAACTGCTTGCGCGGATTGCCAAGGATCGCATTGGTGTCCTTATTGGCAAAGGTGGCGATACTAAGCGGGCCATCGAGGAGGAAGCTCGTTGCAAACTCCATATTGACTCAGATAGCGGTGAAATATCTGCGGATTGGGACGATGATAGCGACCCCATTATTCGTCTGAAGATGCCCGATCTAATACGTGCGATTGGCCGGGGCATGTCGCCACAAAGGGCCATCCAGTTGCTGGATGACGATGTGCATTTGAGAATGTATGACATTCGCGATTGGGTTGGCCGTCAGCCCAATCAGATCAAGCGCATGCGAGGACGTGTGATTGGGCGAGATGGGCGTATCCGTGAACTCGTAGAGGAGTTGAGTGGTGTTGAGATTGTTGTTTATCGTTCAACAATCCTCGTAGTTGGTGATATTGAATCCCTAGCGGTAGGTTCTGCTGCGGTCGAACGCCTTCTTGGAGGATCGGAGCATGGCACCGTTCTGAAGTTCCTCGAAAAGGAGAAGCGGAGACAGAAAATCGAACGTCAGACGTTGCCGATGCATTCGGAGCGCCAAGTAACCGGTTCTACAAGATTCGACGATCTAGTTCCTGGACTTGCGGCAGCGCGCGAACGTCGAAATCAGCGGCGATTCAAAGGAATCCAAGTAGATCCTGAGGATGAGACCGCAATTTCTGAGATGATGGGACTTGCAGAGGATGAGCATGTCCGATACGAGGAAGAGTGATTCACTCCTCGTCCTTACTGGGTCGCATTGTCCAAGCCATCCAACCAGCGGCGAGGACAACCAAAATCAATGCCGGCATGAATCCTGATACAGCTTCGATTGTTCTAGGCCGTGCACCACTCACCATGAGATACTCCTCATTGTTCCCCTCATCTTTCTCCGGAATCGTGTCATCCGGATCTACGACGAGCCTTAGGTCATATTCGCCGGCAGCCAGTAGTTGGACATTGAATGGGTCGAGTTCTGCTCGCATCTGATAGAGGTCGCCTGCTTCAAGAGTTCGAGTTTCCAGAGTTGTCCAATTGGTATCTGAGGTTCGGTCACTAGGAGCCATCTCAAGTCGTACTATTAGTGATCCAGTATGTACCTGATTGGATACGACCGTTCCGGTGACATTGATTTGATCGCCAGTATTTGCAGCGACAATCAGGCGATCCACGTTGACATCCTCAAGGGTGAAGTCGATTCCCGGCACTATGCGTACATAGGTTGGTGGGCTCATAACCTGATTTCCTGCAACATCGACCATCACAGCAGAGAGTGCTAACCAATCACCTTCTTTCGTGCTCCAGTCGATTCCTGAAGGCGCCCCAGAGGAAAGAGTCGCATTCATCCCAGTGCCGAGATCAAGCCAGCGATTGGTGATATCTGGAATACTTCCTGCTCCGTCTCTGTCAAAGCCGTAGCGAAGGGTTGTATTGCCCGCATCAATGCCAGAGTGACTATCTGTTGCAAGAAGTGAAACGGTGACATCAACCATCGTCCTTGAGGTAATTTCGGGGACTGACCATCCACCTGAGACCGCATCGGTGCGATCAGTCCAGAATACATGGTCAGTTGTACTGCCAGTGTTACCAAGCCTATCTATGGCCCGAAAACTCATGGTAACCTGTCCTTCAGTTAGTGGAAGCGTGGTAATTGCACCCGATCCAAAATTTGACCATTCTCCATCACCTGCGCGCCATTCGTAGTGATCAATTCCACTTCCTCCCGAGTCAGTAGCTCCTGAGGATACTCCCCCTACTGTAACGAAGGATTGGTCAGTCCAAGTTTCGGTTGGCACAGAGAAGGCAGGTGTCCCGATACTCGGACCGCTTCGATCGATACCGATATACAAGGTTCGAACCGCTGTGTTCCCTGCTTCGTCATGAACAGTCAGAATCACATCATGGGTCCCTTCGTCAAGATCTCCAGGAGCCCATGACCAGCGGTTTAGCAGCGTACCTGGTCCGTCAGAGGGCGGATTCCCAGTCCCTGGAGCTGATGTAACAATCGCCTTTTCGAGATTGTCATCTGATGCGGACCACCGGAAGATCATGACACTATTCGCCTCGATGTCAAACCAAGCGCGATTTGAGGTGCTAGAACCGTCACCAACTGTTGCATCATCAACGGTGAAGGTAAGGGATGAGGGGGCAGTATTGTCAATTACGAATATCCCTGTTGTTACGACCACATCCGCGCTGCCGTCGGTTTGGTGTCCGGTAATACGGAGACGATAGTCCCCATCGTTGTGTCCAGTGGTGTCCCAATTGGTCGACCAAGGAGTTGTTGTGAGATTGTCAACTTCAGACCAAGCCCCATTTTCTTCGATTTCTACAAGCACGGAATCTAATCCGTCAATATTGACGACTTGGATCGATTGGCTACCTCCGATTACCTCGCCCACCTCGGGAGGATCAACGAAGTCCAATTGTCCGCTTCTAGCATCAGTGGCTCCTACACAGGTCGTACCAATGCTCAGAAGCATTAGGGCTACGAGGAACACGGACGGGGTGATACGCTGCATGGAATGCTCCAGATGTGCAAGCGCACGCCCTTCAATCCTTTCACGCTGAACGCAGCGGGAGCGTTGAAGTGCCCCGATGTCCCATCGTGCAGCATGAGACCCGCTCTCATCGTAGCCATGCTCCTCTTCAGTCCGGTGCTAGGTATGGTGGTAGCATCATCAGCAGGAGATATTTCGGTAGATGAGATGGATATCCAGATTATAGGTGATCTTGAGAATGGAGCATCTGTTACCGTTGAAGTTACAATTCATAATTCGGGGGCTGCAACGGCATCTGTCTGGTGGGAGCTTAGTCAGGACTCTTCAAAGATTCACGAAGGTTCCTTCATTTCGGTTGCTGCAGGTGATACAGCTACGACTCAGACAGTGACAGATTTGACTGCCGCAGGATCGATGACCATCACGGTTGATTTCTCGTCAGATGGTATTGCTGCGAGTCAGTCAAAGATGTTCAGCGTTGCAGATCGACCGAATTTGATAATCGGTTCTCTTCTAGTCGACCCACCTGGCCCATATTATCCTGGTGATACGTTTAGTGCAAATGTCCGTGTAGACAATATTGGAGGTGCTTCCGCCGCTGCAAATAGTATCTCGTTCGCCATTGGTGAGGCGAGCCCCAGTGAATATCCTGTGGCGCCTCTATCTGCTGGTCAATCAGTATGGGTTAACCGTACTATGAGTGCTCCAACTGCGGATTCTGAACTAACGGTCGTGGTAAACAGCAATCAGAACGATGGAGTGCTAGAGTCCCAAATCGATGATAACGAGCAAACAACTCAACTCGTCATACAGAGTCCTCCTAATTTCTTCCATGATGATTCCGGAGTGCTTGTAGATACTTCTAGCAGCGCTCTTACTGGACCATGGACACTTTCGGGAACAATACTCCGTCAGGGTGGTTCGGGTTCCGCTAGTGTACCTTTGCAGTTCAAGCGTGCCAACGATGGACCACTCGTCCACACCATCTCTGTTGAGTTCGCCGATGGTCAATCGTCCTCAGCTTGGACCGCTACATTGGATGACACTATGTTCCTCGAGACGGAGGGGGAGATCATGCTCGATGCAATCATCGATGACTCTGGTACACTTCAGGAAATTAGTACCTTTGACAATACGGAGGGTTTCTCAATAATCCTCTATCCTGAACCCAATGTCGTAGTTTCTTCCTTAGCTGTAGCCTCTCCTCAGCAAGCGAAGGATGGTGACCCAGTCACCTTTACTGTAAGTGTCCAAAATGTTGGTTCACTCACAGTAATTGGTGAGATGTCAGCAACCCTAGACGGGGAATCACTCACTCCAGTAGGTCGATCAATACCTGCGCCATCTGCGACAGAATCCGGAAGCATCAGTATTGAGTTCAGTGGAGTTGCCCGTGGGGATATTACCCGAGAGATTCCTTTCACTGCGACTTGGATTGCAAACAGTAACAGCTATGATTCATCCACAGAGGATAACACTGCCACGGGTTCCGTACAATTAGTGAGTGATCTCAAGATTCGATTCCTTTCTGATGAAAGTTGGAGCGTAGATCCTCCTTTGCGTCCAAATGAACCAGCCGTATATTCTGTCACAGTTACTGCCCAAGAGGGGTCAGGTATCGAGACCTTCGTTTGCAGGGATCAGTCAACTGGAGAAGATCTTGGAACGACTGTGGTGAATCTTCCTCAAGTTGG
>DAYJ01000034.1 GCA_002506875.1 Euryarchaeota archaeon UBA40
ATGGTTGATTCCGATGGCGCACCTGATGGCTTGTTTGATTCCTAAATCGTACTGCCGCAATATGGGCAGAAACAAGACCAAAACCAACTAATCCTGCTGCAGATGTATCCCCAGTCTCAAGAAGAATAATTGCACCCAAAGAAAGCCAAACCAAAGGAAGTAGGCCCCAACGAATGAAGTTCTGTAATAATGTGGGTGAGATGATGGGTGCTGTTAGACGTTCGACTGCCTCATGGGCGATAGAGAATGCATTTGCGTTCAACGCCTCATCTAATCCACCTTTAATGGCTAATCCAATGAATGGATTACATGGTGCTTGATCTAACCATGGTTTCTTTTCAGCAACCGTACCAACAGCCAAAGCAACCTCGAATTCTTCAGTATCAGCCTTAAGTCCCAAGATAGAGCCCAATGCCTTTACCCGAGGATCTTCGGGTCCAGTCAGCTGCAAATCCCGAAAAATCTCCAAGGCATCATGCCAGTTACCTAGATCTAGGCTACACAGTGCACAAGCGATTCTCGCCTTCGAACTGTTAGGGTAGCGACGGACAAGCCCTACTGCCAAATCCAGAGCCTCATCCATTCTCCTTTGTGCTCGAAGTTGGGCTACAGAGGAAATCAAGGCATTGTGAGCAAGTCGATTACGATGAATATGACCAATCTCACTCACTGGGTCCCATGATTCAATCTTCGACTGGAGCTCTTTGATCTGATCAATCGTGGATTCATTCTCCCAATCATAAAGGTCATCTTCATCGACCCTATCTGCCCAGGGATCCATCCACTCAGAAATGAATTCTATTAGTTCTGGTTCATCTTCTTCATCTTCCATCAAGAGCCCTTTCAGAGCCATCTTAGATGCATCTAGACGCCGGGATGCAATGTGTCCAACAGCAATTAACATCCGGGCATTATCATCATTACCGCCTTGTTGAGCAAGTGTGGTTTTTGCTGCCTCAATAGCATTCGGCCAGAGGCCTCTCATAGCATATTCGAACATCTTGGCTCGTCCACGCTCCAATCTGAGAAGGCTCTCATCCGCTTCAATGGGATCATCTTGGAAGCGTCGAAGTGCGCCAAGATCGTCTTGACGAGCAGCCTGCATTACATAATCACGAATCCAATTACCGTCATTTGTTCGGACAGCACCGGAACGACGTTCTTCAGGTGCAAGATCGAACTTCGTGATTCCGACGGTTCGCCAACGACTAATGGATAGTAACCATGTCAAGATGAAAATACCCTGACCTGCTGCAATAAAATTCCATGTCCCCTCAAGCAGTAGGAGTTCAACCTGGTCAGCTGTCAAGAAACCTATCGAATCAGAATATGGCATCAGTTCTGCCCATTCCTTGTATACTTGCATGATAAGAAGTAAAACTGAATATCCAGCAAATCCAGCTAAGCCAAAAGCGATAATACGAGATTGGACTATCGATTCTGCTCGAATCTCGCGAGGAGCACCGAGGACGACACCGCCGACTCCACCAATCACTTGACCTCCGAGGAAGAGGTTTCGAATCATTTCGAAGATTAGAGCTAGCCCAACTACCGAGACGTTCAACATCAAATATCCAGCAAGAACAAAGGAGAGGCTCTTCAAATCAACCAAGGTTTTGAGGAATTCATTTCCTTCCACGAACATCAACAAAGAATTTCCGACTATTCCCCCTAAATCTAGGATATATCGTAAGTTATCTGGATTCTCAAGTTTCGTCCATAACAATGTTGAGATTCCATTGATGGCCGCGAGTGGCATCGTACCAAGGAACAGAACCAATATTGTCGCATTCACTCTCTTCATAATGGAAGGGGGGTCTGGATCAATCGGTGTCTTTTGACCTCTCAACGTTCGGTATTTATTTCTCACAATCACATTCCATGAGGCCCCCATAATACGGCCATATGCGATGATTGTAGGAGACATGAAAACAAGTAGACCAATGGAAACCCAATCAATAGTATCGATATTCACATTGATGTTAATACGGTCTTGATTTGATACCCAACGCCCGTAATAATCCTCTTCCCATTCTCTTGTAATCGGATCACGTACTAAATTGACAAGTTCGCTACATTCCTGTTCAGAAGACGCTGATGCAACGACTGGCAAGGGTGAATCTATACCTCTAGTATCCAAGCAAACCATTTCTGATAATGCTAAATTACGTTGGAAAGGACTAGCATCATCCCATTCGTTCTCAATCGATTCCCAAGTGCTATTCTCCACCTCATTCAATTCAATATAGCCAAAGTAGGCAACAGGAGTCAGAAGAAATACGATAATCAAGCAGACGCTGAATACATTGAGGACAAATTCTCGGAATGTTACTATTGAATCACTAGCACTCTTTCTAGAAATCTGGGCATAGAGGGATATGAAAGGAGAAAGAAAAATCGGAATCGCCAACAATACCGCGGTTAGGAATAATGCTGGCTGGTAATAGGTAGGTCCACGACCCCAGAGAATAGTATCATCGAGGATATCCGATAGCAAAATCATGATTCCAGCCATCGCCATAAGATAGAGAATCACACCGAAAAAGACCGTTCTAGGACGAATGATTTTCAGTGCATCAGACCTTGTTTTCGTGAGGCGATGCACCTCATAGAAGTCATCATCAATCTCGAAAGCGACCTGAAGATTCGATAGGCTGGCAGGAAGAAGGAATCTCCAGAGAAGTAGGCTGACAATGAATCCCATCGCAATAGGAATCAAAAGTAAAGGATCTGTTCCCAAACCCCCGGAACTAACTATTTCAACAGCCGAATCATTAGCTTCTTGAGCCTGAACTATTGGGATGAATAAGACACAAACGAGTGTGATGCACAGGAACGCGCGCATATATCCCATAGTATGCCGCCTTCCTTACCGTTCAAAACCCATTCGCTGAAATACTTCAACTGTTGAGGAACCGATCTATACGATTGAATGCCTCATTCAGAGTGTCTGGATCAGCGAGATGAACAATCCGTACATGGCCTGCACCGCGTTCAGGACTGAAGCCTGATCCATGTACAAGTAACACATGTTCTTGATGTAGTAAATCAAGAACGAATTGTTTGTCGTCTTGATAATCGGGATGATCAATACGCACAAACATGTAGAATGCCCCTCCAGTAGGTCTGACAGATAGACCGTTTATCTCTTCAATCCTATCAAGAGCGATTTGTCTGCGCTCCAAAACCTTGGCACGATGTCCTTCCATCCATGTTCGATCACCAGTCAGACCCGCAAGATATCCCATCTGTGCAGGGGTGCTAGCACACAACCTCGACCTTAGTAGGCGCTCTATGGCATCTCTAACTTCGACCAAGGAATCACTTGGGTCATGCAAAGCCATGTAACCAATCCTCCATCCAGGAGCGTAGTAGACCTTTGAAACACCATTCATACTAACCACAGGAACTTTCAATGATCTAGATGCAATCGATACGTGTTGTCCAGTATAGACAAGTCCGTCGTATATCTCGTCAGCAATTACGAGACATTGTGGATATTCTTCCACGATTCTTAGAATCTCGTCGACTTCAGAAGGGCTCAAGATTGCGCCTGTTGGATTATTTGGATTGATGAGGACGAGCATTCGTACATCGTTATCCATTCTAGATCGGATATCATCAATGTCAACTTTCCAACCATTGTCAGGGTCCAATCGGTACTCCTCGGTAACAGCACCAACCATCTGTGGATACGCCATATACGGAGGATAGTGGGGCCCAGGTGCAAGTATTCGATCACCTTCAGTAAGTACTGCTGAAAACAGAATTTGTAGGGCTTCGGTAACACCATGGGTGACATATACATCATCACTAGTACAATCCCATCCCTTGTTGGTTTCATCAACTGATATTGCTGTTCGAAGAGCAGGTAATCCATAGGAGGGCGAATATCCATTATCGCCGGAAATTAATGCTGATACATAGGCATCAACCATGTGTCTAGGCGTCCCTAAGCCAGAGTAAGCAATAGGATCTCCAATATTCAGTTTGATAATCTCGTGACCTTCGGCTTCGAGCCTTGTTGCAGGAACAACAACATCTCGAATTGCATACTCAATTGACATAGCTCTAGATGATGCTGGAATGGGGCTCATTCCACATCCTCCATAGTATGTCCAGCCATTCGAATAATATGCTCAAAATGTTCCTCTGGAACAGGTTGAACAGAAAGGCGCTGCCCTTTCCTCAGTAGAGGCATATCCTCTAGATTTGCCTCTTCTCTCATAGATGGAAGATCAACTATAGAATCGAAGGATAGAACTGGTTCGATATCCACCATAAACCATCGAGGATTATCTGGTGATGACTTCTCATCATAGTACTTACTTTTCGCATCCCATGAAGTGAAGTCAGGATAGCCCTCCCTTCTAACACGTGCAATACCGGCTACATGTGGAGGCTTACAGTTGGAATGATAGAACATTACCATATCTCCTACCTTCATATCATCACGCATCATGTTTCGAGCCTGATAATTACGTACTCCGTCCCAGTGTGTCCAACCATCGATTTGCAATTGCGACCAAGGATAGACATCGAGCTCTGACTTCATCAGCCAATGGTTCGTCATGATGGTGCGTTGAGGCGACCGTCCTTGACTTTGATGGAGTGATATCACCAGGATTCAGAACCTGTCAATACAGCATCAACAGGGTCACCATCTGCTCCAATTGATCGATTCTTAGATTGATTCAGGTTGCTGAGCAAGAGACGATTCGCCATAGAATCAGCACCCCCATCGAGGCCAGCCCCTGACCTTACCATTAATGCATAAATCGCAGGAAGAAGAAGTAATGCAGACATTGCGGCTACAATAAGTAGAATCATGATTGTGTAGATGAAGGGGCTAAGTGCTGGAATCGGAATTAACAAAGCGCAAGCAAGTCCAGCAATGGTGCAGGCAGCTGCCTCGGCAAGTGACATACCGGTGCTTGAAGCCGAGGTGAGGATAGCCTCAATGTCACCACCTAACTCTCGAACACGATTTGCTATGTGAATTGAGAAATCTACTCCGACACCAACAAGAATCGAACCTATCATCACAGTTACTAATGACAATTCGACGTCCATGAGGTCCATGACTAACCATTGCATCGCGACTGTGAAAACAACAGGCAAAGTTGTCAGTAGGGCATAGCGAGCACTATTGAAAACAAATCCAAGAGTGATTAGTGTGAATAATAGAGCGAAACCTAGTGAACTCCACTGTGACCCAACAATCTCATTGTTGACAGCTATCGTAACAGCTGCAACCCCACTGAGGGAATCTGCAGAAATGTCGCCCTTCAGCGAACCATCATTTTGAGTATACTCATTCACTGAATCCACGGCAACAGCCGTAGATTGCACATCCATAAAGGGCATGTCGATGTAAATCATCGACTTCTGGAAATCTGAGGAGATGAACAATTCTCTTGTCTCATCTGTTAACGAGTTGTAGAATACGTATAGCAGGAAATTTTGAGTCTGACGGCCACCACTGTCATCCTGTGCATCGAGTGTCTGCAAGGCTTCCCAGAAGGTTGCATCCTCGGTTGCTTCCCTTCCGAAGACAAGACCAGCAGCATCCTTAATTGGATCAGGTGCGGGGGAATCGTCAATAATTTCTAAGATCGGATATCCAGAGACATTCACCGATATAGAGATTGATTTCATCAGGAAAACAACGCTTACAGCAGTGGTCTGATTTACAAGATTTATACTACCTTCAAGTTGATCGATACCCTGTAATTTGTCATAAGGATCACCGACACCAGTGTCAAAGGTAGGATCGGCGGAAATATCTCCTGTGACTCTAACGAAACCTGCTTGCCCTGCATCAAATTCTGTCGAATATGTTTTCATTTTCTGAACAGCAATCTCTTCCTCTGGAGCCATCTCTAGAAGTTCGATATTCTCTTCGACATTAGGTCGATTGATACCGGCTGAAACGAGCATTAGGATGAAGAAGAAAGTAAGAGCGACTGCTGAAAAATTTACTGGCCCTGACACAGCAGCCTTGAACATCCGTGGCGGGGGGTGACTAGGTTTCTTCAAATCCAAAAGCATAGTGAGATTTGGAACCATGAGCATTGTCATAATGTAAACGACAACAATACCTAGGGCAAGACCCCAACCAACTGTTTGAATCGGAGCCATCGGTGTGAATGTAAGTGAGATGAAACCAATGATTGTCGTAACTGCAGAGAGAAACACTGCTCTCCCTGTGGAACGGAGGGCTTCAGACATCTTTTCTTGAGGAGTACCTACGCATTCAGCATATCGATTTGTAATATGGAGCCCATATGAAACCCCCAACGCTAGAACAATTGGTCCGACGATAATAACAGTCATTGTCACCTCCCAATTCGTAATGCCAATGATTCCCAATGTCATCCAGACAGAACAAAGTGTCGGGAGACCTGAGATTATGACCACCTTGATTCCTTGGATTGGACGGATCCGCCCCGTCTGCAAAACATCACAGTGGAAGAGAAAGAGAACAATGGCAACTGCAACAATGCCAACTGGGAAAATTTGCCAGAATAACTTGAATGAATATTCTGTTACGGCATTAGTGATAGGGACTGGACCGGTCAAAGTCATGCTGAGGTTCTTCTCTTCCCATCCGTTCTCCTCACCTAGTTCGTCAATTCGGTTCTGAGTATTGGCAATAAGTGCACCAATTGGATAGTCATCGATACCGTCTCCATCCTTGTCTAGTTCCTGTGTAATGAAGACAATGATCACTGCTCGATTCCAATATTTGGCGGTCTCGTTCGAATCGATTACACCATTCCCATCTGTATCGATACCTACACCACGTACAAGCTTCTGTTGAGCGTTCTCCGGTAGTTCTCCAACAATCCGGTCGATTGTTGTCTGGGATTCTGGAATCGCATAGTTCCCGAGGATATCCTGTTGTTCATCGATAGTCGCATTGAAATCCTCACTAAGTTCCTCATTGCCAGTTGCGGTAGCTAAACCACTGAAAAACGCCTTACTTACTCGGACTGCGCTACTGTTGACTTCTTTGATAACGGTCGATATTGATAGAATTGAGATGACATTGTCCTCGTCACCATTGTCATTAGGATGGATATTCAGTGTGCGTTCGACGGCGTCCATCTGTTGGAGGATCTCTGTACTTGTAACGTTCTGATCCTCTGATTCCACATAGATGACCATGATATTGGTTGTCCAATTCTTCTGAATATCTGCAAGATCATCAGTAATCTGGCTACCTGCGGGCAGATAGACCTCCAAATCACCATTAACATTCAAAGATGATTCAGTACGGCAACTGGATCCCCACCAATCATCACGGTCCCAACCTTCACGGCAATCGTTCATACCAGATTCGACACCCAATAGAATGGTCATGAGAATACAAAGTAGAACTGTGGCAAGTGGAAAACGAGTTAGGAGGCCTGTAGTTGAGAGACTCTTCAACTCTCGTTGAATTCGATTCGGACTTGTGATAATTGCATCGATTGCCTTGGTTCGATCGAATCCCTCAATCCGTTCTGAGACCTTGCGACGTAGAGCATCTATCGGGTTGCGAGATGATTCGGGACCTTCTTCGCCCTCAGAGGTCACCTTGGCCACCATTGTGTATTCGATGAGCATGGTGTTTGAACACATCGCATCGATGTGGTGCATCACAAGCATTCAATGAGGAATTGTCAAGAACGAAGGCTTTCAGCCTCTAACCGATATCCATGGCCTCACCCCGCCTTCCTGAGAAGAGGTGGACTGTAGATCTTGAGAAGCGAGTTCAAGAGGCCCACTTCGGACCGGAGGCGCCTCCAAGATATGCTTTCGATCCTTC
>DAYJ01000011.1 GCA_002506875.1 Euryarchaeota archaeon UBA40
AGGCCCATGGCTGATGCTGGGCCTTCGTCGGACCGAGGGGGTATTCTTAAAGATTCCCCGGTGGAAGAGGGGTGTCAGAAGGCACCTCTATCATGAAAGAGAACTGACTCTCCATTCAATAAACCACCGCAACCGAAGTATAGTGCAATGGAGAGCTCGATTGATCGCGAAATCGAGCTTTCTCAGCAGAGAGGATTTGAAGTCGAATGGACTGATGGAAATGGGATTCAACGGCTCGTTGATGTCCCCCGGACAGTATATCCTCCAAGAGATGATTCAACTCTCTTACATCGTGCTCTACTCAAACTTCAGGGCGCGCCAGGACGTTTGCTTGAAATTGGGTGCGGGAGTGGAGTAATCTCACACTCTATGGCCATGATTGGCTGGAATGTAGTGGCTATCGATCCGAATCCTTTCGCTGTTGCCTGCGCCCGTTCTCTCGACGATACAGGCATGATTGTCCTTGAAGGAGAATTAGAAGAAGGCCCACATCTGAGCCATGGGCCATTCGATGTTATCGCATGGAATCCACCATACCTAGAACCGATAGAAGACCACCTAGGGCCGATGGAGGAGGCAGCATTGACGCGCCCAGAAATCCATCCGATTTTACAGGCTATTAACCACCTAGAGAATACAGGTTGTCTGGCTAAGGATGGCTGCATTGTAATCATCACTTCAGACGATGATGCCACACGCCAAGCATTGTCCCAAGCGGACAGAAGGGAGTGGTGTTCACGTAGAATCGATGGTCATTCAAAGGGAGGTGAACGTCTTGCCGCCGTCTGCATATGGCGGCCATGGAGATTTGAACCAAAACGTATCAAGGAAACAGAATCCACCATGGACGAACTACCAGATGACTCGGAAGTTGGAGATGTAGTAATCGCAGATACACAGACGTCAGGAAGAGGCCGAAGGGGTAACGATTGGATCGGAATTGATGGCGATTTCTTCGGAACATGGTGTATCGTAGGACCTGAAACAACCAAACTCACCACGCGCGATCTCCACATCATGTCTGTTACTGCTGTGTTAGAGGCTTTGCAGGCATTTACGGGCAATGGTATCGACCGCATAGGTTGGCGCCCTAAATCCGATCTCGGCGTCCGCTGGCCGAATGATCTCGTTAGGGGAGAAGATGCAGAGAAATGTGGAGGACTCTTACTTCATGCACGAACACGCGGGAATGAGGTTCGAATTCATCTCGGTATCGGCATGAATGGCTCAAGTCGAACCGTTGAGGATTACCTGTACCCACCTATTCTAGAGGGTACCCTCGACGGATTGGAAGATCGCATCCATCATGCTCTAGCGGGTTGGTTCATGATCCATCCACGAGTACCATCTCCTGATTTAGAAGCAATGAGGCGAACTTGGTGGGCTGCCTCAAGAACGACGCGTGTAATCAGCGAGATGCGAAGAGGCGAAATGCAAGTCAACGCATTTCATCTGGATGAAGAAGGACTCCATGGCTGGAATGGTGCATCTGCAATTGACCTTAGTGATGTAATCTGAAAACATCATTGACGCTTGCGCCATTCGCCCCAAATCACAAGGAAGAGACCCAGGATGACTGGAAGAGCCTCCAAAGGCAACTGACGCTGGACGCTGACAGTAAGTGTGTAATCACCCTCCCCTTCCACAGTCACATTGAGGGGGCCATCAGATGATCGTTGACTGGTCGCATCTCCTCCAGCCTCGTTAAACTCAAAGGACTCAGATCCAATATTCACAATGAGGCTGCAGGTAGTCGCGTTGTCACCTGAACAGGTTCCCCCTGGAGACACATCAATCTGGACTGCATCTGAGGAACCTAGGAGCCCAACATCCACACTGGTGATTTGTACAACGCCTGATCCAGATTCCAAGGATAAATCATGGCTAGGAGACCAGAGGGCCATTAGAACAGTACCAATGAGTAAAGTCGCACCAATCAGAGAGGAAAGGTCCCATACAGGAATTGACTCAGCACTCCCTCCACCGCCCATAGAACTGCCAACCGTATAGAGGTCATGAATGCTTCATCTGCGCCGAGGGGGTTTGGGTATACCCAATCGTTCTCGCACAAGTCGAATCTTTCCTGAAGTAGTCAGGGTTTCAATCCATCCACATTCGCCTGCAACAGCGCGGAAGCGAGGCAGGTCAGGGAGGTAAACTCGCATAATCGCGAGACTGGAATCACCTTCTGAACGAAGGTCATAAAGACGTAAATCCGCATCAGGAATCAGATCTTGAATCAGAGATTCAAGAGACTCTCGGTCCGACTCACTCTTGATACGGAGACCTACCCATCGGCGCTTGACACGCTTCGCTTTAGACAGGCGCGCCATGCTCTTTCTGACAACGACGATTTATTTCATCCCCCACTATCGGAGTTTGAATGTCAGAGCGGGATGAAGGAATTTCCATCGATGGGCCGCTTCAGCTTCTCAAGGTACTACTGCGGCCAGATACATTGCCTCACATCGTACTACTAATCCTTGGCACAGGCGGACTGTATGGTTACCTTGCCATATCCGGAGGAGGGGCTGGATACGCAGCGATTGTCTTTACATCCGCCATGCTCGCCTACCTAATCATTGGCTTACTCGGAAATAATGAGACTATAGCTAAGATGCTTCGCGCCCCACCTGAAAAGAGTGTGCTAA
>DAYJ01000023.1:0-23492 GCA_002506875.1 Euryarchaeota archaeon UBA40
GGTGAATTCAGCAAGAAAAAAAAGAGGTGATGAGGCAGCAGAATTCGTTCACGGAAAGGCCGAGGATTTGCCATTTGATGATTCTTCATTTGATGCCGTTTGTACATTGTTCTCTTTCAGAGATTGGTATGACAAGCCTGCTGGGCTGAAGGAAGTACTTCGGGTGCTAAAGCCAGGTGGTCGAATCGTAATCGTGGACCCCGCAAAAATAAACCGAGTCCACGGATGGCTCGGTTACCTCTACATGCGCATGTGGGTCGGATCATATGCTCGCTTTATCTGTCGACAAAAAGACCATCCTTGGAAGTGGTTAACCAAGACCTATGTCCACTTTGGGACCACGAAAGATTACGTCAAGATGTTGAAGGACACCGGATTTGTTGAAGTTCAATCAAAGGTAATATTCCCCGGAATGTCAACAATATGGCAAGGGCAGAAAGCTTGACTTCAGGTCATAGTGAACTAGAACAATCCAAACATCCGCCGACAAGTTACAGCTCGCCAGATGATTCCTTTTGTTAATGGGTTGAACAATAAATTCAGAAGCCAATCTGGAAGCCTGAATAAGATACTACCAAATTTGAATGAACGCTTTGAATTACGCATAACTTTGCCCATTTGTTTCTTCCATCTTGATTCGTATTCTTTCAGAGGAGTGCCATTTTCAAAGTGCTCTGATATTACTTGACCTGCGATTCTCCCCCCAACCATTGCAATGGTAATACCTGCACCATTTGATGGCAATACCATTCCTGCAGAGTCCCCAACAAGCATGTAATTCCCTTTAACGAATGTTTTGATTGTCCCAGACATGGGCAGCGCCCCTGCACCTCTGAAAGTTATTTCACCCTGGTATTTTGAGATGAAATCATTCGTGTATGCATTAATTGACTTACCCTTAGCAAAATTACGTTGGATTCCAAGCCCTATATTTGCAAAACCTGTCTTTGGGAACATCCAAGCGTAGCCACCAGGAGCTGATGAACCGAAATGCAGCTCTACAGCATCACCAAAATTTCCTTCCATCAAAACAAACTTAACTGGAATTTTCAATGATTTCTCATCCCAGTAATCTCGCCTTATAGGGTCACTATGACCACCGGCTCCAACAATAATCTTGGCAACTATTGTATCCCCATTCCGAAGATGGACTGTGTTTCCTTCGACTGATTGAACATAATGGTCAACTAGGTATTTCGCTCCTGCTTTTTTTGCTAATTCTACTAGGGCTTCATCATGTGCAACACGATTCAATACTAAACCCTCGAAGGGATATTTCAGTGGTTTTCCAGAGGGTGGAACTACATGCATCTCAGTTGAATATCGAGATATTGCATGATCAGGTGTTAGGAACAAATCGTCCATATCTGGAACATCGGGGCAAAGACGGCGCATCTCATCATTGCTAGGAACCAATTCCCCACACTGCAACGGAGTTCCAATCGGATCTCTACCATCAATCACAAGAACATCGATACCGCTCATTGCAGCATATCTGGCAGTTGTACTACCTCCTGGACCGCCCCCAATGATTACAACATCATATTCACCGATTTTGGCCATTTCACACCCTCCGACCAATCGAAATCTCTGCAAGACCCTCCATTAGACGTCTAGCCGGCGATTCCGGGAGAGAACGGAGATGATTGAGTGCAGTCATAAGTTGGGTCTCGATTAGATTCATTGTATATTCTAGAGATCCTGCCTCTTCAAGAAGAATGAGAAGTTCATCCCAATGGGAGTCATTGAAATCAGCAAGAATCTCTGCAATTCTATTTCGCGACTCACCATGTAGCATCGTCAACGCATGGATAAGTGGCAGAGTCATCTTACCCTCATGGACATCGGTTCCTCTGGGCTTGCCCATCTGCATGTCTCCGGTCAAATCAAGAAGGTCGTCCACCATCTGGAATGCTATACCAATCCCCATCCCAAAGGCCTCGAGGTGCGCCACTACCTCTTCTGAGGCACCTGCAACTACAGCAGCTGAGCCACATGCAATGGAGAATGGGCCAGCGGTCTTCCCCCGGATAATCTCATCATAATCCTCAGGACGTGTCGTCAAATCACGGATATGTTTCATCTGCTTGAGTTCCCCCGCTGCGATGGCAGAACAGGTGCGCATCACTGCATCCACAATCCGGTCTTCTGATTTAGCACCTAAGCCGAAACCTATTGCAAACAAATAATCACCCACAACGATAGCTTCAGCGTCTCCATAAGTAGTGTGAAGTGTGGGGGCTCCACGACGAAGGCGTGCTCCATCGTTCAGATCATCATGGACGAGTGTGGCGGTGTGAATGAGTTCGAACGAGAGGGCCAAATCTAGAATCGGTGCATGACTGTCACCACCGGCCGCCTCATGCGCGAGAAGCGTCAACACCGGGCGCCAACGCTTCCCTCCCGCCATCAATATGGAACGAGCTATTCTCATCGCATCGCTAGACGGACCTCCAAGTTCTGTCTGAACAAGATCCTCCAAAGCGTTCTCTACGATGTCCCGTCGAGATGACAGTTCGGCCTGGATCGCATCGAGTTCAACCATGGTTATGGATGGATACCGTGGGGTGTGCTATATCAACGGGTGTCCGGTCGAATACAATCGAGGGACAGGCGTATGGAGCGAATGGGAGTATACTCAACCATACACCATCCCTCCAGTGATCGCCTTGAGGTAGTCCGGGAACGGATTAAGGAGATCGAAATCGAAGAGGTTCAGAGCCTTGACGACGCATGGTCAGCTCTAGATGCTGGAGATTTAGATCTTGTTCTCGCACCCGCAAACCTCGTTTGGGATGAACGAATAAAACTCGCTTCAATGCAATTTGATGTCGTTGCCGCATTAACACGTAACCACCCACATCACGTTCTCGTCAGTGAAGATGGGCTAGAACACTTTCCCGCAGGAGGTATCATCCTCTGTGACGAACCTCTAATTTGTAGACAGATTAGGCGGCGGAGAAAGAAAATCGATATTCGTAAATTCGACACCATGAATATTGAACCCACCACCGCTGAAGGTCTGCGTACTGCTCAGAATCTAATTCAATCAGGTGAGATCAATGGATTTGTGACTCACAGAGGAGCATACGATGCTGCCGGCCTAAATGGTCGGAGACATGCATTGCACAATGATCCAGAAGAAAGAGGAGTACCTCGATTTGTCCCCACTCCGTTCTGTGATCTAATCGTCGTCATAACTCGCCAAGGATACCCGGGCCACACTCTCTCTGATTGGACAGATGAACATGCATTCAATGCGTGGATAGTACAACGGACAATTATGCATCGGACACCTGCTGAACTCCACGAATTGGTGGGCATCCACTACCGGCAACAACGAATCGGTTCAATCCTTACAGAAGCAGAACGAGTGAATGACCTCTTTATCCTCGATAATCTCATTGATCCTGAAGGCGAGGTGGATGACCAGCCACGCTACGAGGTTATCGTCGAACTCCTCAGCAAGGATGGATTACGCACCACCTCTATCGAGCGTATCGGTCCAATAAGCCGTCTCGGCGTCGATATTCAATTCATGATGAACGATTGGAATTCCATACTAGAACGGTTCATGACTGATGAAGACAGTTTCATCCAACCTTGACGCCGCACCGAGTTCAACCCTCAGAACCGTGCGCTGGCCCTCATAAGGGGCGGAACATATACAATGGCTACGAGGCGGAACCTCAACCCTGAGGGGCATCTATGGTAGACCGGGCAGACCTTCTGGTGACTATCCAGACAGGCCGTCTTGAAGAACTGAAGGAGATTGCTGCGAACCACAGTATCTCTCGTACAGGGTCTGTCGAACGGTTACGTGTCCGGCTTATCGAACAATTGATTCTTGACGAAGAAGAACTGGCGTGGGATGGCATCCAGGACATGTCGAATCGGCACCTTACAGACGTCCTCAAGGTGTTTGGAATCAAGAGTTCAGGATCGCACAAGGACAAGAGACAACGTCTTTGGCTGCATGTTCACCAAGACCCAAAGACGCTGAGTATAGACACACTACCAGACATGAATCGTGATGACCTTCACGAATTGTGTGCTCGACTAGAAATGCCAAGGTCGGGGAACAAGACGCAGTTGGTTGCTCGTGTAGGAGGGGTGCTCTCTTCCCAAGAAGGCGCATGGGGGCGTATTAAGCGGTCTGTAAAGCGAGGAGCGGTCGCACCTGCGAAGGTCCCGGCCTCCCAGAAAGAAGCTCCAATTCCAGTAGAGAATACTCCTATCCAAGAGAACACAATGGATGTGCCAGCCATCGAAGAAGATACCCCTGAAGAAGAGACGGTGGTAGAGGCTCCTCTCGAGGAGGTGACCCCGGATGAGGCAACAGAAGATCACGTGGCTGACACAAGGCCGCTTAGCTCCACTATCGAAGCAGGCGCAGAAATTGCATTGAATGACCTACAAAGTCGCGAGGCAGAGGTCCGCTCACTAATCAGGGACTTCCTACTATTAGGCGATCAGACCCCCGAGGATATCACGGCATTCATTGAAGATCTCAAACCACGCGGTTTCGCGGTTCAACATTCGATTGTGCGAGATGCTATCCTTGATCTTGTGGCAGAAATGGCAGAACGGCGAGCTGCAGAGCAAGAGGCACAATCACTACTCCCTGGATCTTGGCGAGAGAGACAAGCAATTCGCCGGTTTGAAGAACTGCGTAACTCCCTTCTTGATGTGCTTGAAGAAACCCTCCTCTCCGCACGAGGAGATATTCCTGCTGCAAGGATGGGATTCGAAAATCATGCCCGTGAGAGTGGATTAGACCTTGAGCTCCCTGCAATCAGTGGGCGGATTCACGCTCTCTTTGACCTCCAAATTTCTCTCAATGAAATGGAAATGAACGTTGACCCCGTTGCAGCACGACGCGACCGAGCCATTCGCCTCCTACTCCGCAGAGTAGACGAAATCGATGCGACCGCTCGCGCAACTCTTGAAAGAATGGAGATGCAAATCGAATCATTAGAGCGCATCGTAGAGACTGTCATTCGCAGAAATGATGGACAATTCACCTCATTGGAACACTCCCTAATGATTCGATTCCTTGAACGACGAGGCTGGGATGCAAACCATCCAGAGGTCCGCCCACGTCTGATTGCAGCCGCAGGAGCCCTTGCTGTCGAAATGGGTTACATCTCTGAGGATCAAATGCCCACTTTACCTGGACAGATTGCACTCGATCCTGAACGCGTCACCAATGTAGTAGAAACGCTGAACGAAGTACTGGAATCATTCGGACGGAAGCCAGCTAGAACTGTGGAAGAACTTGACAATAACGAAGAAGAGAATGTAGACGAGGCAGAGGTCGCCCGACGTACTCTCGATGCTGCAGATGCTGTCCTTGACCGCCTTCGTAAGATGACCGAAGAAGGCGCCTGACTAGTTTACTGCCGCGTGATAGGTCTGGATTACCCGCGTTACAGATTCAATATCACGAATCTCACGGTTCACGAGATCAGTGAGAATCTGCTCCTTCTGCCGGACAATCGCTTCGAAATCGGCAGGTGTACAGCCCTTTGCGGCACAGATAATCTCTCGAACCTTACTCGGAACACCGGTCTCGACAATCTTGCCCTGACCTGCATCATACTTCCAGATAGGATTCAGCCGTGGCGTGTCGCCTTCCATGCCTGCAATCTCAGCCACCTCTGTGATACGACGAATGTTCTTGCCACCTACGTTCAAACGCGCCTGCATGATAATCAAATCGAGTGCACTGAGCATAATAGCGGGAACTGCCATTGGGGGATTGACTAGACGCTTGACCGTCTCGTTAGCCGTGTTGGCGTGAAGGCTCCCGAACGAACCATCGTGGCCAGTATTCATCGCCATGAGTAAAGTTGCAGCTTCTGGACCACGAACCTCACCAACAATCACGCGATCTGGACGCATCCTGAGGCTTGACTTCAGGCAATCGTTCATGTCAATCTCAGAAGTACCATCCGGGCGATGTGCACGAGTTTCCATTCGCAGCCAGTGGTCGTGATGGATAGAGAGTTCTGCAGTATCCTCTACTGAGAGGACACGATCTGACCATGGGACAAACATCCCAAGGCAATTCAACGTGGTGGTTTTACCCGAACCAGTGCCTCCAGCGATGACGAAATTTGCAGGCTTGGCGCCCATACCATCAACCCAAGTCCAGAACATCGCAGCGAGTCGGGGCGAAACAGTCCCCCAACGAATAAGGTCGACAATAGTGATTGGATCTTCGCGGAACTTTCGGATTGTGAGGGTTGGCCCATCAGGAGATACTGGAGGGATGGTACCATTGACACGCGAACCATCGGGTAGACGGCCGTCGAAAATCGGAACCATACCTGGACCATCACCCAAAGGGACATCAGTGAATGAAGCGATATTCTTGGAGATCTGAATGCCTTCTTCATCCTCAACCCATATGTTGGTCCGGCACATTCCATGCTTGCGATGAGCAATCTTCACGCACTGCTTTCCACCATTGTACATCACTTCCTCAAGATCATCGTCATCGAGAAGAACCTGTAACACACCGTAGGGGTTTGCAGCAATCTGCCCATTGAATTCGTAAAATGGTGTAGGATGCCCTTCTTCACTGTAGATGATGACGTCGCCGTATTGATCAATAATATCTGCCATGTTATTCCCTCAAAATAGATTCCCTGCGACCAAATAGACGCCTTGGAAAAGAACGGTTGAGATGAACATCCCCAGTGGAGCGGTCCATACATACTGGCCCAATCGGTCGAGCATACGACCACTGATCACCACAGTCACACCTGTAGCAGCCGCTGAAAAGATGTAGAGGGCATTCAAGGTTGAACCCAACGGATAACCTGTAGCTGGCCCTGCAAATACGCCAACAATGAAGCCGGTAATCACTGGAAGCATCAATGCCATGAGAATGATCATGGTAAAGGCTTGACCAAACACCTTCTCCTCTTTCATGCGAAGAAGAGTATTGAGTTTCTCATACTCAATGCTCATCCGATAGGTGACATCCTGAAGCGGAGCGTTCTGTTCAAGCGCAGCATCAAGCAAATTTACCACACGCTGAACCATAGTGCTCCTAGTTTCGATTGCGAAACGGGCAAGAGCAGCACTGAATGAAGTGGCTTGAGCCCGTTCAAGAGCGACATCGAGTAACTTTCCTGCCTCGTCATTTCTAGATTTTGCAACATCAGCGAATGCCTGTTCAAGTCCAAGTCCAGCACCTAGTTCAGCGGAAATCAACTCCAACATCTCAGGAAGAGCACGCTCAATGCTACGACGCCGACTATGCTCACGCATCAATGGAATCGCCCCCCCTAGGCAGATGATGGCAAGGGGAAGCAGGATAATTGCGGCGGGATTGTCGTTAAGACGCTCCATCAACTGCCAAATCATATCCTCACCTCTCAAACTCCAGGATCCTTCGTGTGTGCCTTGAGGCCAATCAGGGCCATTATGACTACCGAAATCGTGTAACCAGCCATCGAAATCATGTTTGCGGTGGCGGGCGAAGGTGCAGTAATACCTGCAACTGGGACTGTGAATAAGTAGGGCATGACTGCGACCAATGGCAACATAATCGGACCAAGCATACCAACGGTGAGTAGACCTGTGGGCATACCTTCGAGAGCTTCGATGTACTTCTCAATCCGCTCAGTACGTTCCTCCTCTTCGCGATCGGCTTGACGGCGGAGATCCACAATGAGGTCGGTATTCGAAGTCACATTCGTTTTCAGAGTGTTAAGAAGGCGCTTGTACCCTGTGGACTTCGTCCGAGTAGCAGCCTTTGTCAGTTCATCTTCAAGACGACGCCCATCATTGACACCTTTCATGATTCGTTCCATGTCGGTGCTGATTGCCCCATACCCACCTCGAGCGAGATTAATCAGGACTGATTCAAGACCGATGCCTGCTCCAAGAAGGACATCAAATGCACGCAATGCAGCGAGAAGATCTCGTTCTTCGGATTCCATGCTCAAGCCTCCGCATCCTCAACTAACACTAATCGGATGACTTGTGTGTCAGAGTCATAGTCCAACGTCTGAACAGCCACGAGCATTTCACGGTCGAGGAATGGATCGATGAAGGCAGGTTGCCCTGCACGGAACAGACCCTCAAGAACCTGATAACCGGCAGTGTCAACCTTCAGAGACAAGGTGTAAACAGCGGATTCCGAACCTTCGTCTCGAAGGTCGTCACCTTCGCCTCCACGAACCAGTGTTCGTTCGATTCGTCGCTTGATATTGACATGAACGGTACAGTTCTCCAACTGCATCCATTCACCCTCATTGGCGCGGATGAAACAGGAGATGCCAGCCATTGTAACCCATCCTGAACAGGCCACGTGGGGGCATGAAGGTATCGCCGTGACTTCCTATCAAAGGAGGTTGAAGTAACCGAAGGTCTCCTCTACAATCATCGCATCCACATCTCTCAAGTCATCGATGACCTCCTCGGCTGTCAGACGTCCGACGCCTATGTCAAGACAAGAACGGATCAAGGTATCATAGTCAACTGGCTCACTTGCCGAACCAAGAACTTCAAGCACACATGCCTTGGCCATCGCCTTCGCATCTTCCTCGCTTGTCTCACTCAAGTTAACTACTGGAGGTTGCGCTGGCGCGGGCTCTGTGGCATCCGCCTCAGGGATTGCCTGCTTGGGTGGAGGTGTTCCTTCACCCATACTAATGGCATGCATGACTGCGAGTTCGTAAGCGGAAATATCGACATCCCCATAATGTGAACGTGCCCGAATCATGCCATCGATAAGATCTGCCGGGATGTCGGCATTACGGTACGCTGCAGCGTCCGCATCCAATTCCTTAGCTCTGCGATGAGCATCAATCCGCCGCATTGTAGAATCCGCGGTTCGGGCGAGCCAGGTATGATAGCGCTTGGAATCAATCTCGCGGAATGCCTCAACCCTAATGCTGGTGAATACACCGCCATCCTCGGTCTCATAGTGGCGCGAGCGGCCAAGCATCAGCATCAAGAATCTGTCACCGCGTTCAAACTTCGCAAGAACCTCCTCGGCATCAGCATGAAGTTCGGGATTGAATGGTGCTACATCGAACATATGCAAACCGGATGGATCACGTAGACGACCGCGGTATCCTGGGCCACTTTCCGTATCCCTTCGCTCCATACTATCGATTACGCCTGCAACGAGCATCCTCGAGGTCTTCGCCCCAAGTTTGGTCACAATGAATGAGGGGTCAAACTCTCCTTGGCCGATAATCGGAAGAGACGATTGTGAGAACTCTACAGAGAACATACGTAGAGCCGGTTGACGCATCCTTGAACCTCCCATACTCACAATACCACCCCCCAATCAGCACGGACCTTAGCGGCGAGAACTGAAGGATCCGACCCCTCAATTATGGCTGAGTCAGCCATTATCATCACACCTCTGTCATCAACGATACCTCGGCCCTTGATTCGCATGCGTTCGCCAAACCATCGCTCTCGAAGACCCTTCAGGAATTCAGCACGCCCTTCGTCCTCTATTCGTTGACGAATCTCGTCCATGGTCTCACCAGTTAGAGCCTCGGTAGGTCCACGACCAAGTAGAAGATTAGCAGTTGCAACTCCGTCATCAATTACGAAACGGAAGCGGAGATCATCCACACCTTCGACTACATCATGGTCGGCGCAAACACCGTCACGAAGAACACGCCGACATTCAGGACATCGCTGAATAATCCCACAATCATCTCTGATGACGAGAATATCTCCCGTGGTAGAGATGCCATCACGTGAACCTCCCTGAGCGAGCTCCCACAGATGAAGTTCGACTACATGTTCAGCCGGGTCAATCTTCCCCCACGAGGGTTCTCCAAGAGATTCAATCTGAGATGCCTGATCAACAGTGATGTCAGGAGTACCTTGCCATGCGCGAATTCGTGCATCCTTGACCAGTACGGCTTCACCCGGAACTAAATCAATCGGCTCCCATACAGTCATCTTACAACGACCACTTGGATCTAGGACTCGGACACTCAGAAGACTCTTCTCTTCACCCTCACGTGTGAAGGTGCGAGTCTCCATGGATTCAATCTGAACAACGACAGACACATCTCGCATTCCATCACGAATATCTGCAATGGTCATTCGAGAAGAGGTCTCGAGTTCCGATATCTCAGGGAAAGCAGCATCACGGAATACCTCGATGCTAGTTCGGTCACTGAAGTTCAATTCAGGCGTATCCCGGAAGCGACGTACAGTTACCCCTTCGAAACGAAGGAGTTCACCAACCTCATGATTGAAGGAGCCCCAGCATAGGAAGCTCATCTGCCCTGTAGAGTCTGCCAGTTTACCACGAACAACATCGATTGTCCCGCTGCCATCTCTCTTGGTAATAACATCTGGACGGACTGCAATCACGCGAGCCACGATAGATACCGGGCCCTCCATCGTAGAGGCAACTGAGAGATCCACTGGCTCAGAAGTAGGCAATGGATTTGCCCCTCCTTCCTGCAATACTACTACACGACTACTCTGATTCACATTCAGGGAGCGCTTGCCCTTGTACTCGTTTACAGAGACGCCTTCGAGCCGAACAATCGCCCCAGGGCGTAAATTCTCCCCATTATTGCCCCAATCCTTGTAGTCCCAACGAACGCTATCCTTACCATCAAACGGTGAATCCTCAATCCAGCCGAATGCAATCTGACGCTCCTCGCCTCGAACCATCTGGGCTCTCGGCGTATAACTGACGACACGAACTTCGATTGTAATATCCCGATCATTCGCTCCGAGTTCTTCGAAACTCTTCACGGTGCGGCTAACGGGCGCGGATGCAGGAGTAGGCATCGATACCTCTGCATTTGCGGACTTGAAACGGTTCATGATAGACCGTAATGCATCACCTGGTTCAATGCGAAACTGTTCCTCATACTTCTGGAACTCCGCCCTCACCTCTTCTACATCGGCATCAGGAATCTCATCAGTTACTTGCTTGACAAATGGGTCATAATCGGTCATGTCGTCCTCTCCTCAAGCGAGGATGAACGTCAACAGCCTCGAACGACGAGCCAGATCCTGTGAAATGCACAGGAGGGATGGCTCGGCGCGTGGTTGAGGTAGTCGGAACACCACATCGCCTCCAGTTCTGTGCCCTCCACGGTGACGGTAGTTAAACACAACCCGTTGCCTTCGAAATGCTCTCAATCGGACCGGTGACCTCTTGATGGTTGAAGGACACGTCTGGCCTGATGAGGAAGCCGTTCCGGTTCGAAGGCGTCGATGTCGAGGCAGGCACCGCTGTCAGAATACCTGTGCAATTCGGCCTCGATCCGTTAGGACGCCAATTGGAAATTCCTGTCCATATTCTACACGGATTAGAGGACGGCCCAATCCTCGGCATCACCTCAACAATTCATGGTGATGAACTCAATGGTGTGACAATTATCCGGCACCTCCTTCACGGAATGGACCTGAACCCTGGCACTGAGGACGATCTTGTCACTCCTGAGACATTATCTGGAACTCTGATAGTAGTCCCAGTATGCAATCCAGAAGCTGTAATCATCCACTCACGCCGTTCCAGCGATGGTCGGGATCTGAATCGTTGCTTCCCGGGTACAAAGACAGGCACTCATTCATCCCGACTAGCACACACTATATTCCACCGTATTGTGACGCGCTGTGATTACCTAATCGATCTTCACACGGCACCTTCGGAGCGTACAAACGCCCCTCATGTGAGAGCCGATTGTGATGACGCGAAAAGCAAGGAGTTAGCCCGTGCTTTTGGTACACCAATAGTACTGCACTCAATTGGTCCCGCCGGATCCCTAAGACGGTGCTCAACCCAAGAAGGAGTGCATTCAGTCCTACTCGAAGCAGGTACTGCGAATGTATTCGAGGGCGGAGCCATAACTGCAGGTGTTCGAGGTATCATGAATATCCTCGTTCATCTGAAAATGATTCAAGGAACTATACGGAAGCCAGATTGGAGATTAATCGTACGGACCTCGCAATGGATTCGGTCTCCGCGGGGCGGCATGCTTCATCCATTAATTCAGGTCGGTGAACTGGTTGTCGAGGGGCAACCCATCGCACAGATTAGCAACCCCTTGAGTGGAGAAGTTGAGGAAATACTGAGCCCACTTTGTGGTGTGGCCGTAGGTCTCGCAACTGCACCCCTTCTCCGAGCAGGGGAGCCTGTGGCAAACATCGCCTCAGTCAACAAGAAACGAATGAGAAAACGGATCAGAGATTCACCGATGACTGGTTGGAAATTCGAAGATGTCGCTGAGACACTGGAAGATATCGCTGAGGATGCTGACGGACTCCCTATCGATGAACAGCCGGAAGACTGAGGATTCATCAATGCACCTACCCTACTTCGGATACGGATCCAATCTAAACGAAGATGATTGGAATCGAAATTCAAGAAGAACTGCTTGGCGTAAGACGCTCATTCCAATCGAAGGTGCCCACCTATTGGATTATGCGCCAATATACCACTACCATTCTAGCACTCGAAATGGAGGGGCACTGGATGTAATACCGAGACGAGGAGCAAGGACTGCAGGGATGCTATTTGAGATACAAGATGGAGAACTCACAACCCTAAACAAAAAGGAAGGATACCCCAATGCCTACCACCATAATCGAGTTTTTGTTCAGACAAACAACGGCGACATCATTGAAGCACTCACCTACACCGTCAACGATAACCGTCGCGAAAACAAGTTCGTTCAACCTCCGGATGACTATGTTCAAGCAGTCCAGGAGGGGTTAATTCGGTTCGGACTGAATCCAGATGCACAAAATAGCGCTTCCAGAGATGAAAAAGATGCAGGAATTTGTGACTGCGTTTTCGTCTATGGCACATTGCGCGAAGGTGAAGAACGAGCACCATTGATGATTGAGAATCGGATTATCCCATGGGATGCAGGAACTGTGCAGGGTGAATTGAGAGACCTGGGGTTATACCCGGCCCTCATTCAAGGTAATGACTGCGTTCATGGCGAACTGCATCAATACACACAAATTGGTGACGTTCTCGAACGGCTAGATAGGATAGAGGGCCATGAGAGCGTTGGAAATCCAGACAACTTGTATGACCGTATCCTAATCGATGTCACGACGGCTTCGGGAATTGTCCAAGCTTGGACCTACCGTATGTGCGAACAGGCAGGCTCTCAGATTGAATCCGGCGATTGGAAGAGACGATGAACGACCTTATGCAGTTCAAATCCCAGTGAGGCGCATGGAGGAGGCACGAATTGGTATCGTGACCGTGTCGGACCGCGCCAGTGAAGGTATCTACGAAGACCTCTCTGGGCCGGAAATCCATCGAATCCTCGAAGATATATTGATTACAAAATGGGTACCAATCCAACGAATCATACCCGATGAACGAGAGGTGATTGAATCTACACTCATATCTCTATGCGACACTGAAGGATGTACCCTTATCGTCACGACTGGAGGCACTGGGCCTTCTCCGCGAGATGTAACGCCTGAAGCGACTGAATCTGTATGTGATAGAATGATGCCCGGATATGGAGAACTAATGCGATCCATCTCACTTCGCCATGTGCCCACTGCTGTCCTATCTCGTCAAACTGCAGGACTTCGTGGGATCTGCCTCATCGTGAACTTACCAGGCTCCCCCAAGGCGATCAGCGAGACATTACCTCACCTGTTCGAATCAATTCCCGCATGTATTGATTTGATGGGCGGACCGTTCATCGATACCGATCCAGAACATGTGGTTGCTTTCCGTCCGAAACACCGTTGAAGACAGCCAAAGGATTCAACACCGGAGTACCGAAGCGGAACCCATGGCGAAACTGAAGAGTGGATTCGAGCCCACCCGTGCACAAGATGAACTACGTGAAATCGAAGTCACACTGGACTTCACCAAGAACGCTCTTGCCTCCGTACTATATCGCCAGGGTGACACGATGGTTCTCGCCTGTGTGACTAAAGAGAGATCCTTGCCACGATGGTTTCCTCGCGATGCTACAAAGGGATGGGTTCACGCCGAGTATTCCCTTATGCCTGCATCCACAGATTCACGTTTTCGCCGAGAACGTAATGGTGCGAAAGGGCGGACTCAGGAAATAGAGCGACTGATTGCACGTTCACTACGCGCGGCTGTCGACCTAGAAGCACTGGGGCCGATTGCATTGAACATTGATTGTGATGTCATGAACGCAGATGGTGGCACCCGTTGTGCCTCCATTACTGCTGCAGGTATTGCACTTCGACTTGCTATCCGCCGCCTCATTCGTTCCGGTCAGTGCCTACCCGCACATGTACGGGAAGAAGCGAAGGAATCTGGTGAGGATCCGGCCACTCTCAACGAATCAGAGATGTCTGAACATGAAATGGCCGTAATGCCACATGATCTCGCTGCAATTAGTGTAGGACTCCTCGAAGGCGAGGTCTACGCTGATCTAGATTACATGCTCGATAGTAACGCAGATGTCGACATGAATCTCGTGATGACTTCTAACGGACAATTTGTCGAGGTTCAAGGAACTGGCGAGGAAGCTACTTATTCGCCAGACGAGTTGAATGCGCTAATCTCTTCTGGAATCACCGCTATGTCTGTCCTTTTCGACCTACAGCAAGCCACGCTTGCCGATGTCTGAATATGCACTGGATCTAACGCAAGCCTTGAAGGGCAATCCGTGGTGGGCGGAACGCTGCGACGGTAACTCAGTTGGGAGAGTGCCAGACTGAAGATCTGGAAGTCGCCGGTTCAAGCCCGGCCCGTCGCACCATCTCAGAATACGTCGTCTTCGTCCTCGCCTTCATCCTCGAAGTCAATTCGATTGTTTGCTGGCTTCTTTGATGTCTTTGCAGGTTCTTTCGCAGGCGTCTCGGCCTTCTTGGTAGCAACTTCTGCGACTTCCGCTGCAGCGCCGGTACGGAGACGTGCCTGCTCCTGCTCACGCGCAAGGAGTTCTGCTGGATCGAGGCCTGCTTCGAGGGCAAGCTTGTAGCGACGCTCCTCCAAGGCACGACGTTCGAGCAATTTCTGCTTAGCCTTGTCATACTGCTGTAGCATGTACATCGCATCATGCTCAAGTAATGGCGAATCAGAGATTACCGTAACATCCAACCAATCACCCTCTTCAGCGAGATACTCAGCAAGAGGTTCGAACTTCAAATCGGACTTCTTTAGCTGTGTATAATGCATAGCATTGCCACCTCGATGTTCGATTCCAGAGAAGTGACAGTAGAACGTCTTCCCACCATACTGCTCACGAACCTGATCGAATAGTTCACCAAAGTCCTCGGATGTCCTCAGTGAACCGTTGCCACGTGCATGGATATGAGCCATATTGAGCACAGGAACAGTGCCTTCCACGTGGTTTACTACTTCGAGAACCTCATCTAAGGTACCCCAAAGCGATTGCTGGCCACTCGTCTCAACTCCAATTAGAGTTGGTTCGTTCTCCAACACCCATGGGAATGCGGCATAGTCAATCTCATCCTCCTCATTACCCCAAAGCTGGCGACACCTCTCAACTACGCCCTGAAGGATGTTCGCAAGGTGCTCATTCGTCTCTCGACCGGCCTTACGTTCACCATAAGGGCCGACGTGGTAGGTGATATGTCGAGCATTGATGACCTTGGCTGCTTGAAGGCTAGTTTCCATCTTCATCAGTGTACGTTGGCGGGAACGTCGGTCCCCGAGTAGATCAGCATAGTAAGGGCCGTGCATGTTCATCTCAAAATCAGATTTCCAAGACAAAATACCGGCTTGCCAGTATTCGTTGAAATGTTGTGGAGTTACGGTGCGAACCGTCTGAATCTCCATTGTTTCTAGGCCAAGTGCCGTTATGTCATCCATTCCTTCTACAATAGTACGACCTTTACAGGAAAGAGGAACTCCCGCTGGTCCGAATCTCAATGGCATGGCTAGCGCTCCCCTGACCTCCCGTCGCACCGGGTGGTTGTTCAAAAGGGATGTTACGCGAACAAACATTGTTTGAAAATATAATTCGAGTGATTTTTAATCAGAAATGGCTGAGACATCGTCTTAACCTCGTGCACTCTGGAAGTTAATACATGAAGAACAAGCAAGGCACTAGGCCAGCGATTGTTCTCGTGATTTTACTCTTATTCTCACCCATGATTCAAGCCGTTGAACCGGGTGTCAAAACCGATCCAGGTCCAGATCACCATCTCCTAGGACTCCCTACAGACACCTATCCGATTGATGGACGGGGGCACCATCCGAACAATGACGAATATAATCAACAAAATGACGATTTAATCCGACTTACTGCATCTCAAGGTGATCCAGATAATGCTTGGGTTGCTCGAGCCGATTTACTAAGCCCAAGGGAAATTAGTAACATCGCTTGTATCCAGAACTCATCCATTCCAGATGAATTAGGCATTTCAGATATGAACTGGCTTTGGGGCCAGTTCATCAGCCACGATATCGACTTCACTCTGACTCAGAACGGACGTGTGGATGGAATACCAGAACGATTGGACATCGTAATCCCTGATGGTGACCCTTGGATGGACCCCTCTGGAACAGGTAGTAATCTGATTATGCTGTTCCGTTCACTCTACAATACGTCGAATGAGAATGATACACAACCCCGTGAACACCCCAACTCAGTAACAGGTTGGTTGGATGGATCTGCCGTTTATGGATCGACGCCGGCCGTAGCCACATGGTTACGGACTGGCGAAAGAGGCCACCTCAAGATTACTGAGAACGAAAACGGTCCTTTGCTACCTCTGGCAGATCCAGATGATGATACCGCACCAGGAATGAGTTTCGTAGGATTCTCTGCATCAGAGCGATATATCGCAGGAGATTCGCGGGCGAATGAACATGCAGCCCTGACTGCAACACATATTCTGATGATTAGAGAACACAACCGAATTGCGGATTTACTGTACACACAGCATCCTGATTGGTCCGATGAGCAAATCTATCAGACTGCTAGGAAATATGTGACTGCTCTGATTCAAAAAGTGACTTATGACGAATACCTACCATCAATGGGCGTCTACTTACCAGAATACCAGGGATTCGATTCAACAATCGACCCAAGAGTCACAAATGCATTTGCAACCCTCTCTTTCAGAATGGGACATTCTCAGATTGGCGTGCTAACCGAACGCTTGCACGAGAATCGTTCATCGATACCTTCTGGACCCATCGCCATGCATGATGGATTCTGGAACCCCAACTCATTGGTGACAGATGGGGGCATCGAACCCATCTTCCGCGGTCTAGCGTACACAACTCAGGAAGCGAATGATGTAGGCTACATCGATGCGCTCAGAAATAGGATGTTTGGAGTCCCAGGCAAAGGAGGCATGGACATGTGTGCGATTGACATTCAACGCGGGCGTGACCATGGAATTCCAGATTATGGAACCTATCGCCAAACCCTCGGCCTACCACCTGTGAACGACTGGTCAGACATCACAGATAACCCGGATACAATTCAACGAATGGAAATGGCCTATTCAGACGTCAATCTCGCCGACCCTCTGATGGCGATGTACGCTGAGGAACATCCCAATGATGGGATACTGGGCGAGAGCATGCATGCACTCCTCCTAGACCAGTTTGTACGATTGCGCGATGGTGACCCTCTATTCTATCTAAACGACCCAGATCTACAATCCTCACTCCAAGAGATAGAGGAGACGACTCTCTCAGACATCATTCTGAGAAATAGTCGTATAGAGGCAATACAATGCGATTCGATGTTTGCTGAGACGGACCTCGCTGCTATGGATTGCATCAATGAGAATCTCGGAGACGAAATTATCCCGGACCCCGTTGTCATCATAGGTGAAAATGAGAAAGAGTTCGTGCTGAACGCCTACTTCACCGAACAGACCGAACGCTCAGGACTAAACCAAATTGAACTCGGCCAGCCGTTACAATTCTCAAGTTATGGGCCAGGTATTGCCGCAGAGGATTGCGACGGAGACGGACGTATCGACCTTGCTATCGGAGCTATGTTCGACCAAGAAGGCTGGGAAACAGATGGTCCCCCTACCGATGGAAGGATGCACATGTATCGGAACATCGGTGACAATCGATTCGTAGATATTACTGAAGCAGCAGGTTTGCCGATGGCTAACTCAACCTCAGTAGGCCTCACATGGGCAGACTACGATTCAGACGGCGACATGGATTTGCATGTCGCTAATTTCGGCAACGTGACCTTGACGAGAAATGACACAGGAGCACCAAATGCATTGTACCAGAATAATGGGGACTGTACCTTTGTCGACGTTGCATTGGAAGCCGGCATTGATAATCCGGGGCATTCATCCAAAGGAATCTTTGCTGACTTCGATCACGATGGAGATCTTGATCTATATTCCATGAACTTCGGCCAGGTCTCCGAGGCCCAGATGGCCATCAAGGAAGACACTAACATCCTCTATCGTAATCTTCTTCGAGAAAGCGGGGCAGCCACTTTCGAACCAATTACCATCGCCGCAGGAAATGTTGTAGGTGGCGGTCTATATCCTAGTGAAGAAGGCGAAATATACACTGGAGTCCCTACCTCGATTGCCCTTACTGCCCCCGAGAATCCATCCGCACAGATGGCAGTACATTCAGACTATGACTCTGAAGGAAACGGTTCAGGAATGTCTTGGGCTGGACTCTTTCATGACATGGATTCAGATGGATGGGAAGACATCTTCATCGCCTCTGACTTTGGTTTCTCCCCTATGTATAGGGGAAGTGAATCGGGCATATTTGAGAAGGTTACCTTCGAAGACGGATTCATCTATCCAGGCACTGGCATGGGAGTCCACGCAGGCGACATAGAGGGTGACGGAGATCTGGATATGTGCGTCAGTAACTACGGCCCTAACTTCCTCTGGATTCAGGAGGAGCCACGGAAGTGGGACGAAGTCGCTCACATGAGAGGATTCTCAGAAAATGTCCTAGTCAACTGGGACTGCAGGTTCATTGATGTCGATTTAGACGGAGACCTCGATTTATGGTTCGGCGTGGGACGGATTAATCCATTTACTGCTCTCAATAACAATTCACTGTACATTAACGACGGCGATGGATTCTTCGTAGATGCCATTGAGCAGGCTAATCTGCTGGACCAAGGCCGAACCATGGGTTCTGCATGGGCTGATTTTGATGGTGATGGAGATCTTGATCTCGTCACGGGAGACACAAACCTAGGAGTCCGCTTCTTTGAGAACGATGCAGCGCAGCGTGAGGGGGTATCATGCGTTGTAATCGACCCCTATTCCAACAGTGATGGCAACATCCACATCGACGGTATTGGGGCAAACGTTGACTTCCATCTAAGCAACGGCAAAGTGGTCCGACAAGCAATCCTAACCGGCGCTGGATTTAGCGGTTCAACAGTAAGTGAAGCCCGACTTGGAGTTCCTTCCGATGGAGCAATCGATAAAGTCGTCATCCATTGGAACGACGGAGAGACAACTACCGTAGAACGATTGACGACAGACGAACCGATGCAAATCGCCTACAACCCAGACCCAGATAGTGAACAACAGTCCTTCCTCGCCGAGATAATCCTAGGAGCCTGTGTACTTCTCGTCCTCGGAATACTTGTTTTCAATGCACGTTCAAAGGAGAACGAGGGGCCGCCCCTCTGACCGAAAATGACGGGTATGTGAAACCCATACGGAGAGTGAAGAATATGCGAGGCGACGTGGAATCAGTCATCTCAGCATTCCGAAGTGGTAAGCCAGTTCTGGTATTCGATTCCGCCTTCAGGGAACAGGAAACAGACCTTCTGTTCCCCGCCGCAACCGTCACACCTGCAGACATGAGGACTCTCCGTCGAGACTGTGGCGGACTGCTATTCCTCGCAATCGGTAACGAAGTTGGAGAGGGGTTCGGATTACCATGGCTCCAAGATCTCCACAGTCACGAACGTCTTGTGCAAGAACATCCTGTTCTGAGTCATCTAATCACGAACGATTTGCAGTACGATTCAAGATCAGCGTTCACACTCAGTCTCAATCATCGTGATACGTTTACCGGAATCACAGACCGGGACCGGGCGCTCACTACCCGCCGTTTTGCTGAACTCTGGGTTGAACTCAAGGAGAGCAATTCGGATTCCGAATTATGCATGAAGGCACTTGGTAAGGAATTCAGAACCCCCGGCCACATCCCGGTTTGCCGCGAGAGCCCAGGGGGGATCGCGAATCGACAAGGACACACTGAACTTGCCGTCGCTGTGGCAAGAATGGCCGGCTTACCCCCCGTAGTCATAGGCGCAGAGATGCTTCAGCCCTACGGAGATGCGGCTTTACCCGTCGAGGAAGCTATCGCCTATGGCAATAAGCATGGCATACCATTTGCAAGTGGTCAAGATATCCTTGAAGCGATAGAGAATGGGGGCAAGGAGTGATGACTCGAGTGATGGCAGTTGGCGTGTTTGATCTTCTTCACGCAGGCCATCTCCACTATCTTGAGCAGGCCAAGGCTCTCGGGGATTACCTCACCGTAGTCATCGCTCACGACGATACTGTGCGGAAAAGAAAGCACGAACCTGTTACCGGTAGTGATCTACGATGCAGATTAGTAGCAGGCCTGAAACCTGTGGATGAAGCAATCGTTGGAAATCATCCAAACACGCCAATGTATGATATTCTCAATATCGTGAAACCTGATGTTATTGCTCTAGGCTACGATCAAGAACACGCTGAAGAGAGAATCCGTAAAGATCTCCTTGAGCAAGGGCGCACGGAAATCAAGGTATGCAGAGTCAGTGGCCTATCCGATGACCTCGATGGTACTCGCAAGATTATTGCTAGAATTCTAGAAATGCGAACACATAAGGAGGCGGAATGATGTTCACAGGTATCGTCGAAGGTATGGCAACACTCAGGTCTATCAAAGACAATAGTGACCACATACGTTGGGTGGTCGATCTTCCTGCAGGGGTTGGTGCAGGGCTCGAAATCGGCGCCAGTGTCGCTCTCGATGGTGTCTGCTTAACAGCAGTCAATATTGATGGAGATGTGGCATCTTTTGATTTAATCCAAGAGACACTCGACCGTTCTACTCTCGGACTACGGACTCCAGGAGACTCGCTGAATATCGAACGAGCCCTACGCTACGGGGATGAAGTTGGAGGACACCTTGTCTCCGGCCACGTAATGGGAGTTGGTACCGTCGCCTCCATCTCCCATGCAGATGATACTGCTGATATCAGAATCGATGCACCATCTCACATCGAGAGTTATATCTTTGAGAAAGGATACATCGCCATCGATGGGATTTCACTGACCGTCGGTGAAGCCAAAAAGAATGGTGGATTCAACCTTCATATAATTCCCGAGACTCTTCGTCGTACAACTCTAGGACAGAAAACCTCCGGTTCATTGGTCAACATTGAGATTGATGCCATGACCCAAGCTGTTGTCGATACCGTCAAGCGTGTGATGGATGGAGGTGCGTCACAATGACATCCATCGCACTTGTCTGTGGCTCCTTCCACAAATCAGAGGTTGACGAGATGATTAGGCACGCAACCGCGGAAGCCGAAGAACACAATCTCGAAATTATGGAGATCGTATGGGTCCCTGGATCGATGGAGGCGCCCCTGGCAGCAGCACGTCTCCTTGAGAACGAGACAATCGCTGGAGTCGCCTGCCTAGGCATTATCGAGAAGGGAGAGACACAGCACGGACTTGCCATGGGTCAAGCCGTAATCAAGAGCTTGATCGACCTCCAACTTGGATATGACAAGCCCATTGGACTAGGCATCATAGGCCCGGGAGCTGAACCACATCATATCGCTCCCCGCCTCGAGCCTCACGCGAGGAATGCTATCGCTGCGATTGCACTAATGCTCTGAGGAGTAGTCATGTGGGATCGGATCAAAGTCGCTGCTGGAGCTATCCTCGGAGGCTGGTTCATCTACATCGGAATACAGCACTTTACTGATCCAATATGGTTTGAACCAATAGTTCCTGATATTCTTGGCTGGCCACGTTTCTGGGTATGGGTTAGCGGTGTCGCCGAGATTATCGTCGGCCTCCTCCTCATCATTCCAAGAACACGCCGAATCGGAGGGTTGGCCTGCGCTACCCTTCTTGTCATACTCTATTGGGCTAATCTGAACATGTGGATCAACAATATCGCAATCGGTGGGCGCACATACGAACATCACTGGCATGTTCTCCGGCTCCTAATCCAAACCGCTCTAATCGGTTTATCCGTGTTTATCTGGGGAGGGATAGGATCTGATAATCACCAGCAGGATTGATGGAGCACCTGCCGTTCGGACGACCCCATGAGCGGCGAAAATATCCACAATGTGATCATCATTGGCAGTGGTCCAGCGGGCTATACTGCCGGCCTATATGGGGCCCGAGCGATGCTTGAACCACTCATGTTCGCCGGGTATATGTCAGGCGGCCAACTCATGCTAACAAGCGATATCGAAAACTTCCCAGGATATCCGCAAGGAATTGGGGGGGCCGAGATGATGATGCAATTACGCGAACAAGCAGAACGGTTCGGACTCAAGGTAGAGGACAAGAACGTCGAACGCATCGACACATCTTCCCAACCTTACAGCGTCTGGGTTGAAGGCGAGGAGCACAAGGCACATGCACTCATTATCTGTACAGGAGCTGAAGCGATTTGGCTAGGAGTCGAGGGGGAAGAGGAGCAGAAAGGACGTGGCATCTCAACCTGTGCAACATGCGATGGAGCATTCTTCCGTGACGAGGAAATCATCGTCATCGGCGGAGGTGACTCCGCCATGGAGGAAGCTACTTTCTTGACCCGCTTCGCAAGCAAGGTCACCCTAATCCATCGACGTGATGTATTCCGCGCCTCCAAGGTGATGCAGGAGAGAGCGGAAAATCATCCCAAGATTGAGATACGTACCTTCCGACAAGTGAAGAAGTGGCTATCAGATGAGAAAGGGCTCTCCGGTGCAATTCTGGAGGACCCCCGAGATGGGAGTACCGAGGAGATCGCCTGCACAGGAGCCTTCATCGCAATCGGCCACAAGCCAATCACTGGATTCCTCGAAGGTCAGATTGAGACTGACGATTCAGGCTACATTATCCACAAAGATCACACAATGACCAGTGTTTCTGGTGTCTTCGCTGCTGGAGATGTAGTAGATACGAGATATAGGCAGGCGATTACAGCCGCAGGAATGGGATGCCAAGCTGCAATTGATTGCGAACGATGGCTAGAGGACAATATCCACTGAATTACTTTTCACAACGAATATCGTGATAGTCTATTGAAACGAATTTAACGAATCGTTCATTATGTGAACTAAACTGCTTAACTTCATGCAGCCTGACCCTGAAGATGACCCTTTTGCCAGTGCAGCGACTGATTTTCAGAACGCTATCGACTCTTTTCAGACGAGTCTTGACAACGACAAAGCAAGGGCTGAACCCGCTCCTGTAATGAGTCAGCCCGTGCAAGCCGCTGCACCAGATCCAATCCCTCAAACCCCTGGTCCAACACCTACCACCTTCACAGGTATGCCCTCACAGCCAGTTCCAGGAAGTAT
>DAYJ01000023.1:23910-24237 GCA_002506875.1 Euryarchaeota archaeon UBA40
GGCGTCCCAATGGGAATGCAAGGGGTCGGCGGGATGATGGTGCCACCCACAACAAACGCAGTGCTAGCACTGGTGCTCGGGATTCTAGGCTGGGTAGGTTGCGGAATCTGTACTTCACTGCCAGGATTCCTTGTCGCTCAATCCGCTCTGACTACCGCAAGAGCTTATCCAGGTCACCCTGACACTGGAATGGCACAAGCAGCAAAGTGGGTATCTCTAATCAATGTCATACTGTTTGGACTCCTCATCCTATTCTATGTCGCAATGTTCGTTATCTTCGCCAGTTCCGGGGAATTTGATTTGGGAATGTATGAGTGTGATAATGGT
>DAYJ01000023.1:24622-33490 GCA_002506875.1 Euryarchaeota archaeon UBA40
TCGGACGAATACTGATTCCTCTGAGATGATTGCCATGGTCGAGAAGCCATGGATGGATGGCCGATATGCTAGACACAGGTCACTCCCGGACTTTGGTGAAATGGGACAGAAGGCCCTTGTCGATAGCACTGTGATATGTATCGGAGCAGGGGGCCTTGGATCACCCGCCCTGTTGTACCTTGCTGCAGCAGGTATCGGCAGAATCAGAATTGTGGATAACGACACTGTGGATGAGACTAATCTTCAACGTCAAGTAATCCATTCGAATGCTGAAATCGGTGAACCAAAAGTAGATTCAGCAGCCAGGCGAATTCAGATGCTCAATCCCTTAGTGGAATGTGAGATTCATCAAACTCGAATGACGACAGAAAACGCCCTCAATCTCTTGAAGGACGTTGACGTACTTATCGATGGAACAGATAACCTTCCCACTCGCTACCTAATTGACGATGCTTGCGCCATAGCAAATATCCCATGGGTTCATGCAAGCCTGTTCCGCTATGAGGGACAAGTCACTGTTTTCAATCATGAGAACGGACCCCGGTATCGTGATCTACATCCAGACCCCCCCCCGTCAGGCGCTCTACTCAACTGCGAAGAAGCCGGTGTAATCGGAGCTCTTCCAGGCATCCTCGGATCAATCCAAGCGATGGAGGCAATCAAAATCCTCAGTGGTATCGGCGAACCACTCTCAGGCCGTCTCATGTTGATTGACACGAAAACGATGGAAGCGCGACACTTGACCTATGAAGCCTCAACTACTCGTCAAGAGGTAACTGAATTGAATCGTCACAACGATTATGCAGAATCGAGATGCGTTACAGATGGAGGGATGCCGATGAACTCCATGACTGTGATTGAACTGCACGACCTGATGCAGCAGGATAAACCACCATTCTTGTTGGACGTGCGCAGGGCCGAAGAGGAAGATATCTGTTCTATTCCAGATACCGATCTTCGAGTTAGGCATACGGACATCCTAATGCACATCGATGAAATCCCCTCAGATCGTGTTGTTGTCGTTTACTGCCGCAGTGGAATACGCAGCATGACTGCCATCCATGCGCTCGCTGCAAGTGGCAGAGACCCGGAACTACTCCACAACCTTGCTGGTGGCATCCTCGCATGGTCGGCAGAAATTGACCCCACGATGCCAAGATACTGAGCAATTCCATTCAGGAGTCCGCTTAGGAATGCAAGATTCAAGTTAGGCAAGATGGACATCGGCCCATGCCATCCGTTCTCATCGCGGACGAACAGGATGGCCGGAGAAGCCTATTGGCCTCCAGTATTGAACGGCATGGATTCAATGTAACACGGATTAGCACCCTCCGTCAATGCGAAGGTACAGCACTAGCTACGATGCCCGATGTAGTACTGGTGGATGCCATCTGGACTACCGGAGATGCCCTCGGATCTTGCTCTAGGATGACCTCCGACCCGGAGTTCGCGCTAAAGTCTAGAATCGTCCTCCTCTCAAACCAAAGCGACGAAGATCATCTAGTTGCAGCGACACAAGCAGGAATCTCTGAAGTTATCCAAAAACCAGTGGACATGAATCTCCTCGTTACTCAACTGAACAAGCATGCAACCAAGGCCTTTGTCCCCCCTCCAGCTGAGATTAAATCAAAGGGTAAAAGCACAGGTGTCTTCGAAGTTAATGTCACTGCAGACGAACCAGGATGGGCATTACCTATCCTCAAGGAAGTCCTTGACGATGCCACAATCGACGAGGAATTTGTTCTCAAAATACTCGATGATCTTGACTTAGATGGAGACGACGTGGAACCCGATCGTGTCCGTGAAATCCTTCGTGCTGCCTTCAATCGGCTTATCGTTGGTACAGATGAGGATATGTCCGACACTGAGGATGAAGAAGCCGAGGTCCGAAGTGCTCGTGTTAGCAGCAAGATGATTGAAGCGATGGAAAAGCGTGCAAAGGAGCTTGAAGAAGAAATCGCAATCTCACTCGAACGTCTCATGGTTATGCCAGATGAAGTAGCCATCATTACGGACGAAACCGAGTATGAGAAGGTTGACCCTAATGCCCTCAACATGACAAGATTAAGCCTAGAAATGTTCGAAGAACTGCTGTTCGAACTTGGCCTACCTGGTCGGATTGAGGACACAACACTCCTAACCCAGGTCCAAGACGCGGCACAAATGGCATCTGATGCCTTGGATGCTCTCGGCCGCAACAAGGATTGAGGCCGAATCGTTTGAATGTCGGCTTCCTCTGGTAAGTTTGAGGAATCGGAATGCAAGGCGAGCTGAATCCGGTCCCTGGTGCGGAGTGGCGCCCGCGTCGACATCTGGATTTCCATCGTTCAATCTCCTCACAGAATGTTCGAGACGATCTACTCCGTTTCATTGCAGAGCGACACGATGGGCATCTCCGTTTAGTGGCACACCTCTGGGATGAGGCATACCCTGACCCCATACGTTGGGATGGGGCAGCATTCCACAGCACCATGGAAGAGTTCACCGATTCTCTAGAATCAAACCTCGATACTCGTCGTACAGAACCTCAACTCACATCAGTGCTCGATCGAGAAATTATTCCTCGACGTCTAGGGCATCTACACCTTAGTAGACGTCTTCAACGATTCATGATTGATGTTAGACTTCACCTTCGACGTATTGCGTATACAGCATCCATCGATGTGGATCTACGCATGGATTGGCAACGATGGATGCATCGTACCCGACTTCTAGATGAGCATCTCAAGGACCTCTTCACCAATGGTATCGAGACCCCCGACGGAGGTAAATTCGGAGGGAAGGGATTCCGCTCAACTTGGCAGGAAGGAGTAGTTGCCTGTGCATCTGCTCTGAGGAGAGCTATGGATCTCCCTCCTGAAGAACGCAATCGGGCAGATGTTGTCGCCCCTATGATTCGAGACGTTGGCCTTGCCCTATCCATGGGTCAGACACCGCTGGAGATATTCGCGGCCCAAGTAGGTAAATCCGGATCATACATGGACGGAGGTCATCCAGGTGCAGGGGGAAGAGATCTCCATATCGGTGAATGGAACAAGAGGGTGCTCCCGCCTACTGCACCTCTCCCTATTGCTTCAGCGACATTGACCGGTGTTGCCCTCGCTGCGGCTAGACTCGATGCACGGCGGTTTCATCTCGCTCCGGTAGGAGAGGGGTGCAGCAGTTCAGGTGAATTTTGGGAGGCGATGAACTTCGCAGGCGCCCGAAGCCTGCCGATCGGATTCATGATTCAGAACAATCAGATTGCTCTAGACACCTTTGTCACCGGTCAGTCCGGAGTAGAGACATTTGGAGACAAGGCGGCAGCAATGGGATTCCCGGGTTGGACTATTGATGGATCCGACCCCGCACAATTCTACGCATCTACAGCTGTCGCTCGTGAATTCGCTCTTGCCGGCCATGGTCCTACTTTGATCCATGTAGAAACCATGAGAGGATGCGGCCATGCACACCACCACGACGATCTATATCTTGGAGCACCATCCGGTAACCCTCCAGGATATGCTGACAAGAATCTGCTCGCATATTGGGAAGCAAAGGATCCATTGCCAAACCACCGAGATCAGTTGATTTCAGATGGTGTTGAGGAACAAGATATCCTCCGCATGGAAACCGAGGAGAAATCACTCGTCGATGCTGCAAGATTAGAGATGGAAGCGATGCCTTGGCCGGCACCGGAAACCGTCACAAGAGGTATCACCAGCCTTCACGATGCGGACCTAAAGGGTGCGCGATTGGAACGTATCACCTCTGCAAGTAGTAGAATTGTGAAAGATGCGAAGGTAGCCAACGGGGAGATGGCAATACATTTCTCTGAAGAAAGAAACGCATGGACTCTAGGTAGAGCGATTCAGAACGGCATGATAGCAATCGCAGAACGCTATGGCCAGTCCACGGTTTTCATGGGTGAAGATATGGAAGTCGCAGGCGCCTTTGGAATGAATATACCTCTGCGAACCGCAGGCCATGGGGATCTCCTACTCGATATGCCTCTATCCGAGGCAGCCATCATCCATGCCGCAACTGGAGCAGCTCTTGGTGGGATGCGACCAATGGCAGAAATCCAGTTCGGAGGATTCGCAGCTCTCGCAATGAATGCACTCATCAATAACGCCGCGCAACTCCGTTGGAGATGGGGCGCTGATGTCCCGTTGACCGTGCGCATTCCACTTGGGGCAAAGACGCGATCAGGTCCATTCCATGCGAACATGATTGAATCTTGGTTCACAAACGACCCTGGCCTCGTTATCCTGTTCCCCTCCTGCCCTCAAGATGCCTATGATCTCCTCGTTGAGGCAGCCGCCCTTCCCGATCCAGTTTTGTTCCTCGAACATATCGGGATGTATGGCCTCCGTGGGGGAAAAACCGGATGGGGTGATTCAATCAACCAGATTGTCGACACTAAGACCGTACTTTCCCGATTGGATGCAGGAGATGGGCCAAAGGAGATTGGTAAAGCCAGAATTGTGCGAGGCGGAAGCGACGTGACAATCGTCACATGGGGAGCTATGGTTCATGTTGCACGACATGCAGCAGAGCGAGTTGCCGCAGAAGGCATTGAAACCGAGATAATTGATCTAAGGACACTACAGCCCTTCGATGCAGATACATGTGTTGACTCTGTGCAACGAACCGGACGGCTACTCGTCCTTCAAGAAGCACAGTGGACAGGTGGTTTTGCTCACACAATATCGAGTAGAATCCAGGAAGAGGCATTCTGGTCTCTGGAAGCACCCCCGATGGTTGTGGGAGCCCTCGATACACCTGTTCCCTTCGCTCCCCCATTAGAGGATTATACGATTCCAGATGTCGATCTCGTGGCCCGACATCTACGTGCCCTCATTGGATGAAGGTGCTAATCTGATTCCGACACGTCCATTATCAACAAACAAGGGGAAGGGGTATGGACGAGGCTAATGCTGAGTCTAATCGGCCCAAAATGGCGACCTATACTGTCGCCTTTACACTGGGTATTTTGGGCCTGATGATGGCAAGTGAATCATTCTGGTTGAGTATAGGTATTCTACTGCTCTCAACCGGCTTACTCATCCTAAGTGCGGATATGTTCGTTAACGCTGTGAAAATTGTTGCTCGGCGATTTGGTATGTCTGAACTCATTATCGGACTAACCATCGTAAGCATTGGAACTTCGATGCCAGAGATTCTTGTTGGCGTAAGTTCCTCACTAGAGGTCGCTGCCAACGGTTGCACTCCAGAAGCCTGTGCGTCTGATTTTGCCCTTGGAAATATCTACGGTTCTGTACTCGTACAGATTAGCCTCGTCCTAGGGATTGTTGTCCTGATTCACCCCTTAGAAGTCCGGCCCGATTGGCTTGCTCGTGATGGATTACTCATGTTCCTAGCAGTCATCGTCTTGACGATGTTGATTCTTATCGATGCAAAACTCGATCGAATGGAGGGATTAATCCTCTGCCTAGTGTATCTGATGTATCTTGTGAACCTAATCCACCAGAGAGACGATATCAGAGAGGATGAACTCATGCTCACAGGATCGGAAGTCGAGATTACTCCTGTTGAAATGAACGATTATGCTCTACTAGCAAGTGTAGTCATAGGACTTTCTCTCGCAATCTGGTCCGCTACAGTTCTGGTGTCGTCCGCAACCACTATTGCGGAGGCAATGTCGATTCCACCATCATTTATCGGTGCTACAGTTACAGCTATCGGTACATCGTTACCTGAACTCGCAGTTGCCCTCACTGCCGCTAGACACTCCAAAGGAGTCGCCATTGGCACACTCATCGGATCAAACATTACCGATCCACTCCTTTCGATCGGTATTACTGCCCTCGTCCACCCTGTTACAATTGGTTCTTCGGACATTTTCTTCTATCTCATCATCCCGGCGACAATTATCACAACGGGACTCAGCCTACTCTTCATGTATACTGATTTCAAGTTTCAACGATGGGAAGGTGGCGTCCTTGTCACCTGCTACGTAATCTTCGTCGGGCTTCTAATCACCGCTTCAAACATCATCTAGAGCACTCCGAACAACAGGGTGAATGCTAAGTCGGACCGATGGCTGCCCGAAGCATGGTCGACCTCACATTGTCCGAGGAGCAGGAGATGCTGAAGGAACTCGCACACGAGTTCGCACGAGATTCAATCCGCCCAATGGCCGAACATTGGGATGAGAACAGTGAATTCCCAATGGAGGCTATTGCAGAAGCCCACGAACTAGGTCTGATGAATCTCCACATACCTGAGGAATATGGAGGGATGGGCTTTGGATGCCTCACGGAAGCTGTAGTACAAGAGAAGCTTGCTTGGGGCGATCCTGGATTCGCTACTGCAGCATATTCGAATGGTCTTACCGCTGCACCCATCATTACAGGAGGTACTGAGGAACAGAAGCAGAAATATCTCGGCTGGTTAGTTGAGAAGCCTTCGATTGCTGCTTATGCAGTTACCGAACCAGGTGCAGGAAGTGACGTCGCAGCCATCCAAAGCACTGCGGTCCGAGATGGTGATGACTACATCCTCAACGGAAACAAAATGTGGATCACAGGTGCTGGGAAAGCAGACTGGTACTTCGTACTCGCCTATACTGACAAAGATGCAGGATACAAAGGAATGAGTGGATTCATCGTCGAATCCGATTGGGACGGAGTATCATTGGGCAAGAAAGAGAACAATATGGGTCAACGTGCATCTGATACTCGTGCAGTTAATTTCGAGAACGTACGAGTTCCCGTAGCCAACTTGGTCGGTGGCGTGGAAGGATCAGGATGGTTCAACGCTATGGCGGCGTTTGATGTCTCACGTCCGAGTATCGCCGCACATGCCACTGGCATTAGCCAAGCTGCGTACGAACACGCCTTACAATATGCAGATGAGAGAGTCACATTTGGAAAGAAGCTCCATCAACACCAGACAATCCAATTCATGCTTGCAGATATGAAGACAGATATCGAAGCCGCACGCCTACTCACTTGGAAGGCTGCGTGGATGATGGATAATGGGGAACGCAACACAGAGTTCGCTGCACACGCTAAACGATTCGCTGCGGATGCTGCAATGCGCATCACTACTGATGCGGTGCAAGTATTCGGAGGATACGGCTACTCGGAAGAGTACCCAGTCGCCCGCCTAATGCGTGCGGCAAAGGTGATGCAGATCTATGAGGGTAGTAGCCAAGTCCAGCGGATGATTATCGGGCGAGAAATCGTTCGCGGACTCTGAGGCGATTCGATGCGTAAAGCGCATCCTTTGCGCTGCCTGATACTTGCCGCTGGAGCAAGCCGGCGGCTCGGACGGCCTAAGGCGCTCATCGAAGTGGAAGGTGTCCCAGTTGTTCGAATGTTGGTTAATCGTCTCCAAGACGTAGGCCTCAATCCAGTTATTGTCACTCGACAAGAACTGATGCTCGATATCGCCCAAATATGTCAGGAATCGACTGTAGTGGTGAATCCAACTCCTGACCTCGGGCGCACTGGAACAATTCGTTGTGGCATCCTACATCTGATTTCTCAAAGAGGCGGAGAACGTCCGTTCAGACTGCTACTCGTCCCGGTTGACAGACCTGGATTTAGTGTCGAAACAGTCCGTACACTCTCTGAACAGAATCAATGCTGCGCTCCATCAAAGGATGGGCGAGGTGGACATCCCATTCTCCTGATGCCAGATGATATTGAACGAATTGTGGCGGAACCTGATCCTGATCGGCCATTGCGCGATCTAGTAAATCCGGTGTACATCCCAGTCGATGATTCGCTACTGCATCTCAATATTGACCATGAAGAGGATTTGATTGGATTTGAGTCATAATTGGTTCAACGTCGTCGTCTTCGTTCGCCACGATTAGAGTCGCCACCTGAATTCCTTGAGCGATTTGAACCATTTTTATTGCCACGATTTCCTCTTTTCTGAGATGAATTAGGATGGTGGTTTTTTGGACGATTATGTCGACCTCGGTTCGGATTATTTCCCCTAGGGCTACGCCCTTCATCTGCCCGCCTCCGATCGGATCGTTCACGACGAAGATCAGGTTGCTTACGTGTTGCGGCTCTCGAGTGACGTGATTTCTTCTTCCGGACCTCTCCTGGCTTCTGACCGGGCTTTGGGATTGCTTTAGGGAAATGGTAAGGGTGATCCTCAATGACTGGGATTTCGTGGCCGAGTAATCTCTGAATTCCCACAAGATAACCGCTCTCTGTATCATCACAGAAACCAAAGGCTGAGCCGCTTTTACCTGCACGTGCCGTTCGCCCTATACGATGTACATAGCTCTCTGGAATATTGGGAAGATCAAAATTGAACACATGAGATATCCCATCTACATCGATTCCTCTACTTGCGATGTCAGTAGCAATCAAGATTGGAATTTCACCACTTTTGAATTGAGAAAGAGCCTTGGTTCGAGCACCTTGACTCTTGTTCCCATGAATTGCGACTGCTTCGATTTCAGCATGCCCGAGTTGTTTAACCAAACGATTAGCACCATGCTTTGTTCGAGTGAAAACAATTGCTTTGTCCACATTCCTCTCCTTGATGAGAGTTGTAAGGAGGTATTTCTTGTCTGATGTCTTGACAAATAGAATATGTTGATCGATTCGATCAACTGCAACTTCCTCAGGAGTAATCTCTACCCTGACTGCATCGCGCAGAAATGACCCTGCAAGTTCAGATATTGAATTCGGCATCGTTGCACTGAAGAGGAGGTTCTGCCTATTCTTAGGAAGCATTTTCAGAATCTTTCGGATATCTCGAATGAAACCCATGTCCAACATACGATCGGCTTCATCGAGTACGAAAAATTCGACATGAGATATGTCGATATGACCCTGGGATATTAGATCAAGTAGACGTCCAGGGGTTGCTGTCAGAATATCGATTCCACGTTTA
>DAYJ01000023.1:33792-35420 GCA_002506875.1 Euryarchaeota archaeon UBA40
TCAGAATATCGATTCCACGTTTAACCGCCCTCACCTGTGGCTTCTGGCTTACACCCCCAAAAATGACATGATGGTATAGAGGAAGGTTAGCACCGTAAGCTGAGAATCGTTCGCCAATCTGTGCAGCAAGTTCTCGTGTAGGGGAGAGTATCAAAGCACGGATATTCCTGTGTCCGCTTTGATTAGAATTCGCAATCCTCTGTAGGACTGGTAGGGCGAATGCAGCGGTCTTTCCAGTTCCTGTTTGAGCGACACCAAGCACATCACGGCCTTCGAGAAGAGGAGGGATTGCAAGTTCCTGAATTGGAGTTGGTTCAACATAACCTTCCAGATCTAGAGTCTGTAAGAGTTCCTGTGAAAGGCCTAGAGAGGTGAATGACATCAGCAATCACCCATACCTGTTCCAAATGTCGAATCCAATGTCCGCAAACCTTTGTCGGGCGGGACTGCCGGTTAAAATCGACTGATACAATACCCTTAGCGGGATGCATTCCATTCTTCCCAATCTGATTCCGGTGAGTTCGCTTGACGGTAATACTGGCGGCCATTATGATCTAACCATTCGTAGCCATCCTCACCTTGAGTTCCGGTCAAATCTTTACTTGGAATATCTGAGTCCATCAAATCAGATTCACGTATTTTCCCCTGCTGCTCCATCTCAGCAACAACGAGATGTGTCTGGTCATCCCCATCTGGCTTGAGTGAGGACAATGATTGATTCATTGATTCCATGTTATCATCTAATTCTACACGTATTCGTTCCAGGCGTATGCCCTGATGAGGGCCAATAAGGCGCATCATCATCGCATACTCCCAATCAAGAGCAATGGCCTCTAACTCATCTCGCGTTCTTGCTTCTCTGAGTCGATTTTCGAACCTAGCTGCCCTAGAATTACGAGTCACAAAACCAAATGCAAGCCAAAAGAAGAGTGGGATTCCCCCAAACATCCCCATTAGATCCCAAGCACCTAGTCCGACAGATGTCCCCGGAATAACTACCTCAAAGGAATCCACTGGTACGCTCAAGGGATCTTTTGGATCAGTTCCAAGACGGTCTTCTTCGGTATCGGACCAACCATCTCCATCGTCATCCGTATCCTCATTGTCGCCGATGGTATCATTGTCAAAATCATAGCATTCTCTCGGATTATCGTCGAACACATCTACTTCGTCAGGACAACCATCTGCATCTAGATCCCCTGGACTAGCTAACATCGGAAGGATGTCGAGCGCATCGATGTAACCATCGTTATCAAAATCGAATAAATGTAAATCGGGATTAGTTCCAGATTGATTATCGCCTAACCCGTCGCCATCTGCATCCTCCCATTGAGTCGGATTATCAGGAAACAAATCTGCTAGTCTTCCACTGAGGTCATCCCCGTATCCATCCCCATCTCGATCAGAATTTTGAGTTGGATCTGTTGGGAAAATGTCGGGATTGTTTCCAGTCATATTGTCTCCAAAACCGTCACCATCGATATCGGACCATTGTGTCGAGTCATTTGGAAACCTGTCAGCAGAACTACCACGCTGATTGTCGCCAAAGCCATCTCCATCCGAATCAAATTGTTGAGAGGGATTGAATGGGAAGGCGTCCGCGTTATCTCCTACTCCATCTCCATCTG
>DAYJ01000023.1:35729-36266 GCA_002506875.1 Euryarchaeota archaeon UBA40
TACTCCATCTCCATCTGAATCAGCCCATTCATTCGGGTCATCCGGGAACTCGTCCCCTCGTTCTCCATATGGGTCGTCCCCATATCCGTCTCCATCGGAATCCAATACTTGTGTAGATTCATTCGGGAAGGCATCATCCTCGTCAGCAACACCATCTTGGTCAGAATCCTTCCACCGTGTGGGATCGGATGGGAACCAATCGCCTTCGAAACCAAACGGATTGTCACCATGACCATCCCCATCTACATCAGAATGTTGAGTCGGATCGGTGTCAAATGCATCGGCATTATCACCCACTCCATCGAAGTCCTGATCATTCCATTCTTGATCGTCATTAGGGAATGGATCACGAATATCTGGCCTTGTATCCCCGTCGGAATCGATGCATCCCTTCTCATATGGATAACTCGAATTACCTACCACTCGAGGACATAGGTCTTCGTAATCTTCGAATCCATCCTGATCATCATCAAGATCTTCTAGAGCGTCCATACAACCGTCAGAATCGATATCGTTTGTTGCATTTGAAATCCAACC
>DAYJ01000028.1:0-8111 GCA_002506875.1 Euryarchaeota archaeon UBA40
ATTTCTGAAACGCCGTTGGGTACTGATTTAGGTCCGATTTCTCCCTTCGATCCAGGCGTCATTGAGGTTGAGGTGCAGTATCCAATACTCCATCCGGTCTCTGGGCAAGTGCCTCATCTTGAAGATGCCCGTCAAAATCATGGTACTGCTGTTCTGAGAAAGCGTAAGGTCAAGGTCCCAGTTTGATTAGAGGTTTCGGAATCCTTGTTCAGCACGTGCATCTGCATTAAGGTGGGCTTGAATCGTTTCTCCATTGATTAGAATGGCATCTGGATGAACTAATCCGGGGCAGATTCCGATTGTCTTTCTCCATGAGGGATCGTCACGGACATTCTCATACCAGAATGGGAAAGCAGAGCATTGAGCCGGTTTTGCAGCGTGAATATCACAACTTTTGTCGTCTTGTATGTAGATACAAATCCCATCTCCATTCGATTTCAGAACCCAGCGCCCATCATGGGTTTGTCGAGCATCACGCTCCAACCATTCCTGTGTATCCATCTCATGATGTCCTGCAATTCGATGTGCATCCTCCTTTGAGAGGTAAACTAAGCCATGAGGTTCATCACAGCATCGTCCACAGTTTGGAAGGCATGTGAAGAGAATCCCGTCTTTCCACCATGGCTGGATATGACGCCTCGCCATGTTGTTCGGGAATCATATTCAGGGTTGAACCCTGCGTTTCTAAATCCGAAAATACATGCAAAGGGTTCAAGTCAGAAATTGACCGGTTACATTTCCACACGGAGCCAGTAACCATGTCTGAGGATGAGAAGTCATTGTTTGAAGTGCTTCCATCGCATCTCGATACTGGGCTTCGTGGAATTCCCGTTGGTACCTGTGGAACTTCCTTTGTCGACCCTGTTGATGGAGTTCATTACGCGGGTTATCCGATTTCTGATCTTGCTGATTTCGACCCTGAGGACATCGTTCACCTATTGTTCAACAAGTCGCTTCCTACTGCCGAGGAGTCTAAGGCGATGAAGCAAAACCTCGCATCACGTAGTGTAATCCCCGAAGGTGCCCTCGATTTATTCGAATCGATTGGTGAGGGGCAAGGGCATCCGATGGATTGGCTTAGTATCGGTATCATGGCACTTGGTCGCGCCGAGGCTGACGATGATATTCTTGAGGATGGGATGAACCTCATTGCTTGGATGCCTGAACTCATGGCTCGTCTCTTCATGAAGCGAGGTGGCCGCGGCGACATTGCCAGTCCTTCAAATCCATCTTTGGGCATGGTGGGAAATTTCGTTTCGATGCTCGGCATGGAAGGTGATGATGCCCGCCGTGCTGAGCGTGTCCTGAAGTCATTCCTTGTTCTTCATATGGATCACGGAGGAGGAAACTTGTCTACCTTTGCCGGAAAAGCCGTCGCCTCGGGGCGAGCCTCCCTTTTCTCCTCCATTGCTTCTGCGATGAATGCTCTCAGCGGCCCTCTTCATGGGCGGGCAAATCAGTCCTGCCTTGAATTCGTTCAGAAGGTGGGGACGTCGGATTTGAATGAGGTTGAGGCCTTCGTCAGAGCCGAACTTGCTGCCAAGCGTCCAATCTTTGGATTCGGTCACGCAGTCCTTCGTGCGGAGGATCCACGTGCTACTGTCCAGATGTCCATCGGCGAAGAGGTCTGTCCAGATGACCCGTTGTTCTCTACAGTGCGTACTCTGCGCGAGGTAGTCCCCCGGGTTCTTGGTGAAAATGAACGCATTAGCAATCCGAACGCGAACGTTGACCTTGTCTCAGGAACTCTTCTCTACAATGCAGGTTTCATGAAGCCATCTTACTACACGACTTTCTTCGGTTGGGCTCGCGTAATCGGTATCACGGCTCAGATTGTCGATGAGCGAAACTCCCGCGGTGGCAAGGGTGTACCAATTTACCGGCCAAAGTATATCGCAAAAGATCGCACTGTTCGCCGTATCTAATCAGCCCTCTTTGTGGCTTTTACCGGCTCCACGATGTCCGATGAATCGAGGCATTTCCCAAGGAGGTGCCCCTTCATCTATTTCGATCGAGTCACATTGTAGGCGACTAGCGAGATGGCTCAGATGCTCTCGTCGTTCTGACATGTCGAGGCCGGACCATGTCGGGTATTCTTTTGCTTCTGCAAGGAGCGATTCGCTATCCTCTGACGGATTTGTCATCCGTGCCCAGAGTTCTGGACTCAGAGGTTTCGTTCCTGGCTTCATCCAGCGGGTCTCACCCCTACTCGTCTGTAGGATGGTGGGGTCCATCTCGTCACTGACTGCAGTCATTCCTGCATCGATAATGGTCCGTTCCAAATCGATGGGTGCTGGCCATACGTGAATGGGATATCCTTTCCGTTGTCGATTAAGGCGTTTCACAGATGAGGGTGTTAGGCTTACAGGGCGGCCGAGGTGCAGATATTTTGACCATGAACGGATATGGTCTGATGCGAGTGGGAGTACAGGTGATCCCGCGCTTCTCCAGCGATTAATCATTCGAGGTACTGTTGATCGAGCGAACGAAGGTAGGGCCATTGTTCGACGTAATGGCCCAGGGCCCCAAGGTGGAATAAAGGGGTTAATCGGCGCTGCTGGAATATTGACATCTGCTTTCTGACTTGCTCGCATTGTTGCAGGGTCAAAGCAGTAGAAAACAGCCGTACGCTCAGGGGCAGGTTCCTTTTCCATAATCTCGCTAACACGCTGCATCATACGAACAATCCAATCGACTCTCTTTTCAGATGGAAGATATCCTCCTGCAAGTTTCGACTTTGGATGCGGACGCTTAATCTCGATACATGAGAGGGCATTGTCTTCCATCCAAGCTGAACGTACTCTAGGATCTTCAATCATGTCCGAGAATAAATCGAATCCTGCGTTCCGTAAATCATCTGAGTGATTCTGTTCGACATAGGGGCGTAGACCTTCGTAGTGCTCGTCTTTCTCACTACGTTCAATACGGGCGTTATGATGCAGTATGAGTTCTCCATCAATCGACATACGGATGTCATATTCTGCTCCGTCAGCCACTGTCATTGCATGGGCAATGGCCTCAATCGAATTCTGCCGAGGTTGGGTCCATCCGTTACTCATAGTGCCGCCCCCTCATCCTATCTTCCCCCGGTCAAGTCCTTCAATCCGATGAACGGATTCCAATGTGATAAAGCACAATGGTGATATGGCGCGCGATAGATTTGCTGAGAAGGAGTTGCTACTTTGTCCGAAAATTCAGTGCAGAAAGAAAAGCGGAATGTTGAGAGAGGATTCGCATTCTATGATTGGGGGAAATCCGCTTTTGAGACAAGTGTATCAGTTGCAATTCTTCCCGCTTGGTTCACTTACCTCTTTCTAGAAGCCAACGGATTGAATGTTCGTATAGGCTCCATTGAGATGACAGGGGATGCAGTATGGTCCTTCGCTGTGTCAGGTGCAGCCCTACTTGTCGCTTTAGTCAGTCCTTCACTTGGGGTCCTTGCTGATCGTCGTAGGGTCAAGATGTGGTGGTTGCGAATTCTCACATATACCGGTGTAGTTGGGACTATTCTAATTGCAGCTGCTCCGTTTTTGCCCATCTCAACTCAGTGGCTTTGGATGATGGTATTGTTCGTGATTGCTAATGTGGGCTTGAATGGTGCAGGCGTGTTCTACAATGCCCTTCTCCCTCATCTGGGAGAACCAGAGGATATGGATCGCATTTCCAATCTTGCTTTTGCTTATGGATACCTTGGAGGAGGGCTACTATTGGTCTTCCATCTTGGTCTATTGATTGGTACTGGATACGCAGATTGGGCGATGATGTTCGCCATCGCTAGTTCCGGAGTATGGTGGTATGTTTTCGCACTTCTCACGTTCCGTTGGGTTCCTGAACCTGAGATTTCGAATGAGATGGAGCCTCTAGGTTTCGTGGAATCTACTAAGTTAGGAGTATCGGAAGTTATCAAGACACTCTCCGAAGTTCGTCGTTTCAAGGTCCTATTCCTCTACATGTTCGCCTATTTCCTCTTCATTGATGGAATTAATAGCGTCACATCTCTAGCTGGTGTTTTCGGCCCTGCAGTCCTCGGTTTGACGACTCAGGACCTTATCATGACCATCCTTGTTATCCAGTTCGTTGCAGCACCTTGTGCCGTAGGGTACACGAAACTTGCCGAGGTGTGGTCTACGAAGGCGGCCCTCCAAGTCGCACTAGTCATCGGTACTAGTGTCGTATTCATGGCTCTATCATTCGCACCATTACAGTTGGAATCTCATGAGGAATATGATATTCAAGTCACATGGAGTGGGGTGAATGAATCCGATCCAAATGGAGTTTACCAGGTCACATTCAGTCCTTCTGCTGGCGAGTTTGCTCAGGTCCCCGATCATAGTGAACAGGAACTCGCTAAGCGCTATCTGCATGTCCTTCCTTTGGTTGAGAATAAACAAATCGAAGATGTCTACGAATGGGACTGGGATGGTGATTTCCCACGTGTTATCGAGACAACTAACATTACTGCAATCTCGTCATTCTTCACGGAACTTGAAGATTCTCGGTTCTCTGCCTCTGTAGATGGTGGAGATACGGTATTAGATGGTCGAACGGTGGTAGGTTTAGGTCATCCAACTAGTATTGGAGATGGCCCATTAGATGGAATCGCTGTTTTCATGCGTGACAATTTCTGGCAACCATTTGGAATTGATGTGACTATGCAGTTCCTCATCCTTGGATGTATATTCGGTTCAATACAAGGTGGATCTCAGGGTCTTGCTCGTAGCCTATTCGGTCAGATGGTGCCCGAATCGAGAAGTGCTGAGTTCTTCGGATTCTTCGGATTCTTTGGCAAGGTGGCAGCTCTTGTAGGTCCGGTGATGTATGGAGTGCTGGCTGTTGCTTACGATAGTAGAGTGGGCATCGCTTCAATTTCTATTCTGTTTATTTCTGGAACTATCATGCTCCGCTTCGTTGATGTTGAAGCCGGAATAGAAGCCGCTCAGGCAGAGGACCGTCGAATCCGAGGCCAATCTTCCTCTGAGGAATGAAATCATTCGCTTTCGTCTTCCTTTCTGAGGAATTGATGCGGCCAAGAAAGGTCACATTTGGCTAATGGTGGAGCTTCTAGATGTCGTTGAATATCCTGATTAGCCTCTACTGAATTGGAGAATGGGTCATTCAGCCAACCTGAATCATGAATGTAATGAAGGGCAATGAAGCGATGCTCTCCTCTAGAAATCCCGTAAAGCCGCAGGTTTGTTTCCTCTTTATGATGGGCAAGAGGTCCGTTTCTCCATCGATTCGAATCTTTTTTCCATTCTTGAGATAGAGCCACGTTTTCCCAATCCGCAACATCGAATGGTAAAAGCCAGCGGTTTGAGGGTGCACTGAATCCACTCTGAAACCGTTGCATCAATCTCCACCATCCGTAGATTAAGGCCGCATAGGAAATCCAACCGATGCGGGGATCAACTAAGATGTGTAGTGGGAACACGGCGGAACCAAGAAGAACGAGAATCCAAGTATCCCTACCGAAGAGACGGCTAGGCTCAGAAGGGAGGATGTTCATCGCATTCCATGCAGGGATTATGGTCATCGCCCAACCTATGATGAATAGCCCCAATGCAGCCATCTGGTCGTCTGAAGTATTGCCTGAGAACACTAGTGGAACAACGCTAGCAACAAAGAAGAAAAGTGACCATGAACATGGTATGAGGACGCTACGTGCTGGTGGTTTGAATCTCTGCCTCAACCAGCCATTTCCTCCCTTTGCATAATCAGAAATTGTCCAATTTTCTGAAGGAACGGTTTCCCAAGAAAAGCGATCTGGGACCTCTGATGCTTCAACACCCTCATCGATTTCGGAACCAATTATCCCATGTTTACGCTGTGGCTTCGAACCTGCGGTACTCGGCCACCAATCTTGGGAACCGAGCAACCATTCTGCATCGGTGACCTCGGCCATGGATGCGCTGTAGTGCGGTATGGTATGGGCTCTTCGCTCAAAGAAGGTCACCGAGTAGGTCACCTATGTTCACGTCATCGAGGTCAGAATACGGGTCGTTACTGGTTTGCATTGGAGGGGCTGGTTCTCTCGGTCTACCCAGGGATGCGGGCGGTGGAGTCGCAGAAAACATCGGAGCAGAACCGGCAGATACTGCATCCATCGGGGGTCGTTCGGGTGTACCCCAAGCGGTCGATTCAGTTACCCACCTGTCCCGGTTTCGTCGCCTTCCTCCGATAGTTCTCGAAACGAGGAGCATGAGCATGAGTCCGCCAAGGACCGCGCCGAGAGCAGCCATGATTCCAGCAGCGACACCCCCTTCAGATGAACCGATAATTCCTCCTAATCCTCCCTTCTCTGGAATTTCTTCGATTTCTATTGTGAGGATATTGTTTGCCCGATCTATATCTGGAAGCCTTTCATCTGGATCAACGAGAAGGACCCATTGAGTGCCAGTGGATGCATCGATGCTAATCGTCACCCTACGTTCACCAATGGTATTGCCATCGATTGCTTGGATACTCGGGAGTGTCCCCTTGACTTGTCCTGCAGGGCACCCTGCATAGACCAGTCCTGTAGGTGACACGTCCGGACAGGCCAACAGGAGAATATTCTCGCCGTCTGCGTTCCCAAGATTTTGCACTGTGATTGTTAGTTCGACGTTATCTCCTTCCCTAATCTGCGTCACTGTGCCTATTTGGAGATCCATTGCTTCGAATTCAGCAAGTAGGATTTGCTCATTGGAGTCGTAGTCCGCCCCTATCCACCCTTGGGTAGAATCCAAATCGCCTCCATCCGCTTTGCCACCGTGTTGGGAATTTATTCGGACACCGAATTGTTCGATACCTATCTCCGGCCATTCTTCCATATCCACCGTTGCACGAATGTGAATCACCCGTTCTGTACCGGCAGCCAAGGGGCCTAATGCGGCGTAGCCATCTTCACCGATACTGATTCCTGCGCCAATATTCGAGTCTAGCAGGCTACCCTCGTGTAGGCTGAGGATATATCCTGGTAATGCATTGAGGGTAGGCTCTACGAGGATACCCTCCTCGCTGTCTCTATGGAAACTCAACTTGGATGAGTCGGGTGCATTCCCTGTATTCCTAATCACAAGGGTCCAAATTGCTTCAGATTCAGTTCCGATGGTTCGAAGATTCGACCCTTCAAAATCCATCTGCATATCGATTCTAAGTGGGATTTCAACCTCCATTGTCACCGGGTCTGTATCGGTGTTGATGTAGAGTGATAGTGTGTTTTTACCTGCAGGCGCATCTTCTGAAGCAGTCAGATATCCAAGAATCTCAGCGTCTTGTCCAGGCTGGAGTAGGAGTATAGTATTCTCAGCGAATTGAATTTGGAATCCATCGGGAATCTTGTCATTCATCGTTATGTATGGGTCAATAGTTTCAATCGTGTTCCCATTGTTATCTACATGGACAGCGAACTCCTGTCTTTGACCTGGTTCAGCAACAAATGTATCTTCTGAGATTATTTCGATGTCTAGATCTCGAACAATTGCGATCGTAGCTCCGAATTGTACATCATCTCCTATGCTCGGATCCTGAACTAGAGATGCACTAATTCCCATAATCCAGGATGTATCTGCGGGTGCATCTTCTTCGGCACATAGAATGATGACAAGATTGTAATTTCCATTCCGCTGAAGCATAGATGCATAAGGTAAGCCTTGCGATTCTGCGGAGTTGCCAGGGAGATTTCCTAGGTTGTATTCTACGGTGAAACCATCTCCTGGTAGGGGCGGATCAATCGCATCAAATCGGACTTGTCCATCTGCAAAGTTCTTCTCAATGTCTACCCTGAATTCCTTGCATTCTCCCGGAGATATGGTGGCTTGTGAATCAAAGAGATCGATGACGATGTTTCCTGCTCTACGTATCTTCACATCAATTGTGAAGGTTGTGAACGCTAGAGTCCCCTCCTCCATCGTGGGGCTCGGATCGAAGTTGGAACGAGCGACTAACTGTAGGTCCACTTCTTCTGCAATTTGGTCAAGAGGAACGGTGATTGTGGCATATGAGGAGGTTGTCTGCCCTGGTTCGATATTGATCGTCTCAGGGAACTGAATATCCCAACCGGATGGTTTCTGCCATTCCTGTGTTCCTGTGGATGTGCTGGGGTCTCGAATTGAGAGTTCTAACGGTACATT
>DAYJ01000028.1:8499-8805 GCA_002506875.1 Euryarchaeota archaeon UBA40
TTGGATTGCATTGCACGGACATCGAACATGCGATTTACATCGAGAGTTGCTGTTACAGTGAGTCCTGCTGATAACGGTCCTTCCATCGCGATGACACGTCGTTCGCAGGTGCTACCGTCCACAAGGTCTGCTGAGATTGGTGCAGTGAAACGAACAGTCATTTGGAGTGGAACTACGCCAACTATGACGTCACTCATTGGGAAGTTGATCACGGTCCCATTCTGGGTAAATCGGACTTCAGTAGTCCAACCATCGCAACCTATTGGTTCAAGAGTGCTCAGGTCAACCTTGACCTGAGCTAATCCT
>DAYJ01000032.1 GCA_002506875.1 Euryarchaeota archaeon UBA40
GTTCTGGCAGAGGTGCAAAGAAAAAAGCACAAGTGCAGTTTATGCATTCTCAAATTGCAGGATCATATCCTTCCATTCAGCAACAACAAATGATGGCTCAACAGAATATGATAGTTCAACAACAAATGGCTGCGCAACAGAAAATGAATGCTAAGATTATACTGAAGGAAAAGCAAAGACTTGCTGCACGGGAAGAAGCTGTTCGACTGCAAGCACAAATGAACCAATCTGCAAGTCATACTACTGCTCAAATGCAATCAATGCTTGATACTCTAAATCAACTGAAGGAGAGTGCAGAACAATCCGAGCGTGAGAAACAAGAATTAGAACAGAAATTAGAGGAAACAAAGGCAACCACTGTTGTTCAAAATATCACATACAATATCCAAGATAGCGCAATCGCTGGAGACATTCATCCAGGATTGAATAAGGAAGATGAATCGTAATTTTGTAAAGGCGAAGAGTCATTATGCCGAAGACTGTGGCTTGAACTGATGCCCTACTGCCGAGATTGTGGCAAGGAATTGATGGATGAGTGGAAACTGTGCCCATTCTGTGGTTCGGCGCAATCTAATTCTGAGAATAATGATGGTAATTCAGAATCCACAAGTAAATCTGGAATCGATTTTACTGATTCCGCAATGTCCGGAGACATTCACCACACTGTCATCAACAATGATGTCGAAGCTGTGACTAATGCAGTTCTTATGGCTCTAGATCGTCTTGGCGTTGTCAAAAGTGAGCCTTCAGTGAATGCTCCTGCAGAACTAGTTCCTCCTGAAATGGCTGCACTCTCAGTTGGAGAGGGAGTCGATTACTACAGCCCCACAAACAATCGCTGGTTAGATGCCTGCGAAGTGATTGCTGTCAATGATGATGGCACCTATGATGTTACAGTCCCTAAGACGGGTCAGGTTGAGACGAAGTATGGTGTCGTAATCGGAGATTCGCCCGGCACGATTCGACCAGCAATACCCCTCTTTTCAGAGGGAGATCGTGTCCTCGGGAACTGGCGAAACGCGGGAGCATTCTACATGGGTACCATCGTAGACATCAACTCGGATGGAACTTACGATATCCAGTATGATGATGGTGATGCTGAACTCAAGGTTGACCAGGGTCGTATCTTTCACGCACCACAGTTCGATGTTGGAGATCGTGTATTTGCAAACTGGAAAGCACATGGATACTACTTCCCAGGCCACATCGGAGCTATTCATCCAGACCACACAATGCGCATCGATTATGATGATGGAGATGTAGAGGATGATGTCCCTCTGTCCAGAATTCGAATCATTCCGGATGATGATACTCAAATGCAGGATTACGCTGAATCCTTGTCAGAGGCTGAAGAGGAAATATTGGATGCATTCCGGGTCTTTGATCCAGATGAATCAGGAACTATTTCTGCTGCTGAACTATTTCGTATCCTTACCGCAATCGGCGACGACCCCATCGATGTCGATGAAGTACACGAGTTGTTCAATGAACTTGGAATTAGTATGGAGGCGGAACTCGATTACCGCCAACTAGCGAAATGGCTTGTCAGCCACTAAATTTCATTCCTCTTCATCTGAACCAGCAAGGAACACATGAGATAGTGAGCCCATCCAAATGAGTTGAGAACTTATCAGAAGATGCTCACTAAACGCCAAGATACCCTCTGTCTTGTTTGGGAATATTGCTGGTGACACAATCCTCAACTCATACAGATCGAGATACCATAACGACAGGATGAAACAGATTGCCATAGCAATCATCGACCAACGCTGACCAATCTCCGAAATCGGAAGCCCCGCCTCTCGACGAGAAATTGTCTCCCAACGTACTAACGGGTGGCCGAACAACGCACCAAGCGCAGTAGACACAAAGAAAGCGTATCCCAGCGTGATATGGAGCGAACGGTCGAAGTGACGAGAGAACATCAAATCCGCTGAAATCGAGAATGCCAGCATGAACATCAAAAAAAGCCAGATTGTGAGTACAACCTTTCGACCTGGAGAATTGAATACAGGATTATTCCACCAACGATGAATCCCTATGAATGCAGTAATCATTGCTAGGAATGCAACAGTGTTGAAACCAATCCAAATGACATACTTCATCGGTGCATAGGCCACTAGAATACTCATCGTAGTATATTGTTCGTGGAAACTCTCAGTCCAATGACATGGACAGATAACACCTGAATATACATCATTCGAGAACGGGGCTAAACCTACCGAGACCAATATCGTAGATATTCCTAGTATCATTCCAGCCCTAGGTGCAAGAAGTAGCATCGTAGGAGAGATTTTTTCTGAAAGAAAACGATGGCGTGGCGATGTTACGAAATGCCCCACGGCCAGCGCAATGAGACTCAAAGCCACGAGAATAGACCAGCGTATGAGTTCCTGTTCCGGACTCGCATCTCCTGCAGGTGGCAATGTAGCCATAGAATCGAAGTCCGGGGTAGACCTCATAATCCTCGCTAAAGAAAAACTGAGAACTCAATCATCTGCTGGTCTTCCGCCCACGACGAAACCTCGGTAGCGATGCATATACTCGACAAAAATAGGGCTCAAAGCCATGGAGGCGAGATGTTCAGTAGTAAATGGAGGGCGCGTTGGTGCAAAATTCGGATCCATGAGGCCCAATGGCCAATCTGGATGAGCAATCCCAACTTTACCGACACCGACGAGATCCGCCCCCTCATTCATCACAAATCGTACATCTGCGGCTGTCCAGATACTCCCTGTAGAAATAAGGGGGAAATCTGTTGGAATGACTTCGCGGAAACGACTTGTGAGTGTACGTGAATCTGTAAGATCTGTTTCTGAACCCTTGAACACATCCCAGCAAGAAATGTGGAGTGCGTCAATTTCAGTATCAACTAATCGACGAGCTAGTTCCAAACTCTCATCAAGATGTATACCCAAATCTACAATCTCAGGTGATATACGTACAACAACGAGGAAATTCGGACTTGTTCGATCTCGAACTGCCTGAATGATACGCATAAGAAAACGAGAACGTCCAGTCAAATCACCGCCCCATTCATCATCCCTACGGTTTGTCTCAGTGCCAAGGAACTGAGCGATGAGGTAACCATGAGCTCCATGAATCTCAACACCGTCTATACCCGCCCTGTCACACCTCTCGGCAGCAGTCGCGAATGCCTCAATTGTCTCTTCAATCTCAAGAACGGTCATTTCTCGGGCTGGTTTGTTTCCCGTCTTAGGCTCATGATTTATGCTAGCAGAGATAGGGATAGTGCCAATTAGATCGGCAGGTGCCCGCATCCCTCCATGGAAGATTTGAACGAGGCTCAAAGCGCCTCGATTCCGAAGTTCATCGGCTAATCGAGTTAATCCCGGAATCTGATGATCTCCCCAAACACCCATTTCTCCGGGCCAACCCTGACCATTCTCCATTACATGAGATGCAGCAGTAGTAATGATACCAAATCCACCTTCAGCACGACGGAGAAGAAAGTCAATCTCCTCATCAGAAAGTGTACCGTCTTTGTTAGACTGCTTATTTGTCAGAGCAGCGAGTACCGTGCGATTACGGACCCTTGCTCTATTACTAGGGAATGCCCATGCCTCCACCGGGTCCATAGGTGGCGGTCCGTGTTCTCTATGATGAATTGTGGTCCGAGCTCCCGGACTTGAACCGGGGACCCCCTGATGGCTGCCTGTTGCCGTGGTATTCGTCTACAGTCAGGTGCTCTAGCCAACTGAGCTAAGCTCGGATGTTTTTGGCGAGCGTGCTGGCCTTCATATCCGTTTCCGAAGGAATGGATGTGAAGAAATGGGTTGAAAAAGTCACTTAAGGGGTCTCTCAGACCACTCAAGTTCAAGTATGGTTCGAAGTCGTCACTCGTTCCGGAGGGCAAGTACCTCCGGATGGGAATCGACATGGACACTACAGCAGATGCGCCCTACGGCGACATCATTGACGCGGTCAAACGTGACCTCGGCGTAAGCGGTGGACAAGGCCTCCCAACCGCCCTCATGGATGAGGAACTCGCAGGATTTGGCGTTCCAAACCCGAGGATTCTCATCTGTGGATGTGGCGGATCAGGTAACAACACGATGAATCGGATTGTACATCTTGGTGTCGAAGGTGCAACCACTGTCGCAATCAATACCGACAAGCAACATCTCGATCATACGCGTGCAATGCAGAAGCTCCTTGTCGGCCGTCATATCACTCGTGGTCTTGGCGCAGGCGGTAACCCTGAGATGGGACGTCGATGTGCAGAAGCAGGACGGGATGTAATCAGCAAGATAGTTCAGGGTGCTGATCTCGTTTTCATTACTGCAGGACTTGGAGGAGGTACTGGAACTGGTATCGCTCCGGTCGTCGCTGAAGAAGCAAAACGTAACGGCGCACTCGTTGTTGGTATCGTCACTACTCCCTTCCAGGTTGAGCGACGTCAACGCATGAAGCGCGCACTCGAAGGACTCGCGAACCTACGCAACCAAGCAGATGCTGTCCTTGTTCTAGACAACAACCGTCTTCTCCACTATGTGCCAAACCTACCTCTTGATGAGGCATTCAGCATCATGGACCAACTCATCGCGGAGATTGTCAAGGGTATCGTCGAGACCATTACACTCCCGAGCCTAATCAATCTCGACTTCGCTGACGTTCGAACCATCATGAAGAATGGCGGCGTTACCATGATGCTCTACGGAGAGAGTGATCGCGGCCCCGAAGAGGTAGTCCACGAATCACTCAATCACCCACTACTTGACATCTCAATCGATGGAGCAACTGGAGCGTTGATCCATGTCACAGGTGGAGCACATATGACTCTCGAGCAGGCGAACCAAGTATGCGAACTCATGACGAATCGGCTTTCTTCAGAAGCACACGTCATATTCGGTGCACGTCAAGCACCAGAATTCGGTGATACAATCAAGGTCATGGCAATCATCACAGGAGTTGGATCAGAACGACTTCAGCAGGCGAATGTATCGGCCGATATACTCGGTGAAGCACTCAATATTGCACGAAGAGGCGAAGCTGGAAGTCGATTCGGATTCCAGCGCTTTGACTGACAATACGAAGAAAGCCTCAAACCGAACGGTATGGAGGGGTTCACATGCGCCGAACGACCCTCGTTCCTGCTGCACTCACACTTGCGCTGCTAATGTTGACCTCTTCTGCTGTCACAGCAGGGGGCGATGTAACCGTCATGCAGAGTGCCGTGAATACAGAACAGCCAACTGCTGAAAACAACACCTTCAACATCTTCGGAAGACCGAATGCGGAGCCTTGCTGGGGACACTTCAACAATACAGATGCTGACAATGCCAACAACGGCTACGGAGAGAAGAAGGGGTCCGGTAGCAGTGTTGTATCCATTGATTGGCACTGTCGTATGGATCCAGTTCTTCAGGATACATTTGCTCTAAAAGAAGGTGAGAATATCGAGGTGCATCTTGCTCTTGACATCGCTGGAGACGCGAATTGTCAGGGCCAGTGCGAGAACCTGAATGTCAGCCTGATGCGAGGATCTGTTGAAGCCGTCACTCAGGAATTCAATGCTGGAGAAGGTGAAAGCCTCATGATTGACTGGGTTATTCCGGTTACACCAGATCTTGTACCATGGAATCGGACCGATGACAATCCAGGAATCAAGATTACATGGGCTGGTCAAGGTTCAAGTGGATTCTTAGGCTTAAGTGGGCAACCTGCTGAATTCAGGTTATACTACACTCACCCGTGCCACAGCGATACAACACCCCCACAGGAAGCGAATTGTAATTCTGACACAGAAAAGCCTGCAAATCACAACAGTAGCGTGACCTTCCCAATCCTCAACCAAACCGAAGCCGATGATATCCTCAATACTGGCGGTGTGGAGGAGGAAGAGACACCTGGCTTCGGTGCAGTCGTTGGTCTCGGTGGTCTCGCAGCAGCAGCTTGGATGCGCGGCGGACGCGAAGAAGACGAGTGATTACTCGCTCTCATTTACGTCGTCACTCGGCGGGAACGCAATGAAGCGTAGCGCAAGGAATGCGATGACTCCTACTAATGCCGTGTTAATGTACCACGAACCATACTCAACAAGAACTGGATTGAGATCGCCACTATCCCATACTTCAGCAATGAAATGATGGAAATAACTTGCAATGGTAATCGATGCCCCGTAGATGATTAGAGTCAGCGTTAGGCTGCGTGCGTACGGACTCGAAGATTGGAAAGTTACCCTGCGATGAAGATAATGCGCAACGATGCAACTCATACCCTCAGAAAGCCAGAATGCGAAGCCTAGAGTATAGGCTGGCCATGGATCAAGAAAGACGAAAATCTCGTACAGAATGAGGCATACGAGGACATTGAATGCACCCACAACAGCAAATCGTGTCATCTCACGGAATAGACGACTCAAGGAATAATCGAGCATCTATTCACCAATCTGTGCCGTCCCATGGGTCGAGTTCAGGGGCGGGCTCAACCGCTAGGGTCTTCACTTCTTCCGCGTGAGGCAAGGAATCCTTCGGCATCTCAATGGCAATGGGTCCAAGTTCAGGGAGAATGAATTCTTCTTCAACCTCTGGAAGGGATTCCAACATAGCTTCGATCTGCGGAATATCTGCATCATCTGGCATCTCAATCGGTAGGTTCTCCTCTGATTCAGTCACCACACGTGTATCTGAATCTGCTATTGAGTGTGATAACTCGGTGTTTACTCCAAGTTGACCAAACGCTGCAGATACCGTAGATGTTGCAACGGGTTCGGGTCCTTTCCTACGACGTAACTGAATCTCAAGAGCGGCTTGACGTGCTTCTTCTTCACGGAGTTTCATCTCCTCAATCTCAAAAGCAAGACGAACATCATGCTCCTTCTTCCGGCGATCCATCTCTTCCTTGGCCGCTGCACTTGGACGATCCCATAACCTCCAGAAATAGTAGAAGATAGGAACAAGAATGAGAGATATTAGCGCCGCGACGCCCACCCACTGTCTTGGAGTGAGTGCCATGGCCAAAGGACGGTCTCCTATCACAAAAAGGGAGAGGAATAGATGACGAATCAAATCCAGTTCGCTAGAGTAGAAGCGATATGTGGAGGGACATCGCTTGCAACGAGGCCGGGGCCACGCTCTAGAGCGGTTGCATTACCTGCCTCACGGAGAAGAGCTGAGGCAAGGCGTGCAGCAGGCCAAGGAGCCATTCCTTGAGCTAGAAGTCCCCCACAGATACCGGCCAGAAGATCTCCAGTTCCACCAACTGCCATTCTCGGGTTCCCACCCGTCCCCAATGCACCGCGACTCTGAGGTCCAAACAGGCGATCTACGGGCCCAGTAAGAAGAACAACACGCGCTTCAGGATCATCTGCTTGATCGAGTTCGTTACGAATGGCTGCAGGTTCGGGTCCAATCCATTCCTCTGACTCACGTGAGTGAGGTGTGATGATTCCAACCATGCCCGCAGGCCATCGGCCCTTGGGTAGTACAGAAATTGCATCTGCGTCAATTACAACTGGAACCGATTCTTCAACTGCCATCTCAATCAAGCGTTCGACTGCTTTCGATACTTCTTCTCCTCGACCGAGACCTGGCCCGATAACCATCGCTTGCACACCACGCCCTGAAAGAACTCGGCCAAGCAAATGCTCAACAGAATCG
>DAYJ01000006.1 GCA_002506875.1 Euryarchaeota archaeon UBA40
CATAGTGGCTGGAGTTCTCCAACGACTTCTTCGGAACTCATTTTGGACCATTCAATGTCTTGGAGATGTTCCGAAATTTCAGCAATACCTGCGAGAGTGCGTCCCTTCGATCGTGAAATCCCAATTTTCTTCTGATCTTCTTCTGTGATTTTTGTAATGGGATTTGGATCGAAAGTTCCGCCGCAATAATCCAAGAGTCGCTTCCAGATAGCATCTGCTGCAATAGCAGAGATCTGCTGCCCCACGACGGCGTTGCAGATTGTTCTGACGATATCCCCCTCGCCGATAAGTGATGGCTCCTCTACACAATCTATGATTCTGCCAATCTCTGAATCCACATCCCGAAGATGTCGTTTTGCGTCTTCCCACCAGGATGGGGTGCCTTTGGGTGTGGGCATTTGAGATGTTTTCTAGCCGTTCGTTTGAAAACACTCGTGTGCCTCCCGGTAATCATGGTGGATGAGAAGACAATACTGATTGCTGCGGCTATCGCATTTCTTGGATTCATAGGAGTGTCCCTTCTTAATCCTGGATTAGGGGTCACAACGGATGATGAGCGAATTGAGGATGGATGCCTAGCAGGTGGTCACTCAGGAGGCACAATTGTTCGTCACGATCACATTCATGTTGACATTTTCATCGAGGATGAGAATGGCGTCATGCAGCATGTGTCTCCGTTGACAGACGTTGGCGCAGGTTCACCCGACGACCCGTTGAATTCTCCTTGTATGCGTTACATTCACACACATACTCCTATGCCTCATAGTACAACAGGTGATCAGGATACCACTGCATACCTACATATCGAGACACCAACGGCTCTTGAGATTGAATTACGCCATTGGTTCATGATTTGGGGCCAGGAGTTCTCTGAGACCAACTTGATGGGTTACGATACTGGCGATACACACGAGATTGTTGTAACATACAACGGTGAACCTGTTGAGGACTACATGTCATTCCTGATTGAGGAAGGCGTGCAGGATGACATCATCAAGATTGAGTACCGGTCAAAGGTAGCTTAACCTCTCATCCCTTGATGACAGCGATTGGGGTCAGTCGGGCCACAGGTCGGGCGAGTCCTGCTTGAGAAGTGAGGCGAATCACGTCGTCTACATCTTTGTACGCATTAGGTGCCTCTTCCGCGATGACCCGCGGCGTCCGTGCTCGAACTTCAATCCCTTTGGATTGGAGATCAGTGATGAGTTGTTCACCATTGATTGTCTCACGGGCCGCTTTTCTAGATAGTCGACGTCCTGCTCCGTGGCAGGATGAAGCGAAGGCTTGATTCGACCCTGACTTAGGCCCAGCGAGGACCCAAGAGGCAGTCCCCATATCACCCGGTACGAGAACGGGTTGGCCTACACCAGAGAATCGAGAAGCTAGTTCAGGATGGTCTCCTCCTAGTGCCCGAGTTGCTCCTTTCCGGTGTACGCAGCATCGACAAGATACGCCATGGACCCTGTGGTCCTCGATTTTTGCGATATTGTGACTTACATCGTAGATCAGATTCACTTCGGTATCGCCACCAGAAAATTTCCGCATAGTGCGGCGGAGCCTTTCGGTGAGTGCCGATCGATTTGCAAAGGCGTAGTTTCCTGCTGCATGCATCGCATCGAGATAGGCTTCTCCCTCTTTGCTGTGGATCGGGGCGGCAGCTAGTTGGCGATCAGGGAGTCGATGCCCCCAAGATTCTGCATACCATGCATCTCCATCCTTTTGATACTTAGACTCGATTGCCTCGACATGTTCGCTACAAACCTGATGTCCAAGACCTCTTGATCCTGTATGGATCATTGCTGTAAGGCCTCCTTCAATGAGGCCGAAGGCTTTTGCTGCCTTCGGATCAACGATTTTGTCTACTACTTGTACCTCAAGGAAGTGGTTCCCACTACCCAACGTTCCGAGCGCCTTCATTCCCCTTTCAATAGCTCTCTCAGATACATTCCTCTCTTCGGATTCAAGCAATCCATTACTCTCAATTGCTTCAAGGTCCTTGTCATTTCCAAGGCCAAGATCGACGGCAGCTTCTGCACCACTGGATAGGATTTGATCCATCTGGTGTTTTTTGAGATCCCATCCTCCTTTCGAGGAGGCGCCTGCCGGCACTGCGTTGAATAGTCGTCTTGCCATCTCTTTGAGATTAGATCCCTCGGGTTTCGGTAGATCAATGGATAGAAGGCGCACTCCACAGTTGATGTCGAATCCGACGCCTCCTGGAGAAATACTTCCACCCAATTCTCCAGCTTCGATGTCCGTTGCAACAACGCCGCCAATAGGGAATCCATATCCGTAGTGCCAATCAGCCATAGCCCAAGCATCACCTACTATACCTGGCATACTTGCCGTATTGACGACCTGTTGAGGGGATCGATCGTCGCTTAGGTCATTCCACTGGACCTCATCAGCAATCATGCGGGCATCTGTTAGCATTTGTCCATGCTTCTTGATCCGAATCGTAACATCATCTTCCCGAATCGCATGATTACGCCATTCGGGCTCATCCATGTTCTGACGCTATGGTCTCGCTTCAAGTCGGTTGCGGAAGGTTCGCCCACTTAATGGCTGGATTTCGGGTGGCCTTGAAGTGCTTCGGTCGGGTCCAAGGGATATCGAGGTGAGGCCATGGCGTTCGGAGACATCGATGCCCCATACTTCCACGAGAATGGATTCGTTCGAACTTGCTGTCGAGTATCGGAACTCTGGTTCTGGACAAGAGATCAGAATAGGACAACTTCCGGTGACACGGATGAAGATGAATACACTTTCATTGGTGCACCGATTATCAAGGGATTTGATCAAAGGGGTAAGGCATTGAAGGATGCGATGCGCGAGGCATTCCTAGAATTCTTTGAGAAAAGATCACATTCACGTGTAGCACCTTACCCAGTAATAGCTCGATGGCGTGACGATATTCACCTTACCATCGCTAGTATTGCAGATTTCCAACCTCATGTTACTTCTGGAGAAGTCCCTCCTCCTGCAAATCCATTGACTATCTCTCAGCCCTGTATTCGTCTAACTGACGTGGCTGCAGTGGGGCGTTCTGGGCGTCATCTTACAACTTTCGAGATGATGGCTCATCACTGTTTCAACCGTCCACAGGATGGTGATATTCACTACTGGATAAACGAGACAATCCGTTTCTGTGATGTTCTCTTTACTGAGGATCTCGGAATCGATCCGATGGAGATTAGTTATGTTGAGAATCCGTGGTCTGGTGGAGGGAATGCCGGTCCAGCAGTAGAAGTCATTGTTGGTGGTCTTGAACTGGCAACTCTTGTTTTCATGAATCTTCAGGAGGATGAGGCTGGCGATGTCGAGATTAAGGGTGTCCGATATAGTGAGATGCCATTGCAGATTATTGATACAGGTTACGGATTAGAGCGATTCTGCTGGGCTGCTGCAGGTACTCCTACGATTTACGAGGCCATCTATCCGGAGACAGTTTCATGGCTCCGTGAACTTTCATCTTTCGACACACGCTTGAGTGCTCTTGGCGATGTAGATGTGGATTTGTTGTTAGCGGAACTTAGTCGCCTAGCAGGGATTCTAAATATCGATGTTGGAACAGATGTTGATGCGTTGTACGTCCGATTAATTGAACGCCTTTCGGAACGAAATGTCTCTCTTGATGTGGCTACGCTGAAATCAATCACAGAGCCACTCTCTTCCATCTATGCTATCCCTGATCATATGCATGCTTTGTGTAACATGCTCAATGATGGCCTAGTTCCATCCAATGCAAAGGCCGGATATCTCGCTAGGATGATGGCACGTCGCGCATGCCGTATGAAGGACGATCTTGGACTTACAATTGGTCTCGATGAAATTGGTGCTCATCACATCGATGTCAATTTGTCCGGTTCGATTGAATCTAAATCACGTCAGAATATCCTAACGATTCTTGCTTTAGAGGAATTACGATATCGTGAGATGCTTAGAGCAGGACAAGCTGCTGTAAGAACGGCGTTCAAGGATATTCCTTCAGATGCTAACAAGGTCCCCTCTGAGATTTTGTTTCGGCTCGCTGAGGAGCGTGGTTTGCAACCAGAGATGGTTGTCAGTATTGCATACGAGGCAGGTTGGCCGAATGTAACCGTCCCTGTCGGTTTTGCTGCGGATATGGCTGCTCGTCATGCAGAGCAAGTCAGGATGCTTGCAAAGCGCAAGGGTGGCGATGGAACCGGGCTTGGAGCGGGTCATCCTGCTACTATACGTTCATTCTATGATGACACCGCAGCAGTCCAATTTGATGCGAAGGTACTCTCTTGCATTGAAGGAATTGATGCTATTTCAACAGGCTCTGAATCTCTTGGCAATGCGACGCATGCTATAGTTCTCGATCGTACCTTGTTTTACCCTGAGGGCGGGGGGCAACTTTCAGATCATGGTGTTCTTTCAGATGGGGCGGCCTCAGTACGAGTTGTTGATGTCCAAATCGATGGCGATGTAATCTTACATCTGACAGATGGACCTCTAGCGACTGGTTCGGTTCAGGGTGAAATTGACTGGTCTCGAAGGAAGCAACTTATGGATCACCACACTGCTGTTCACATTGTAGGAGGTGCCGCTCGTCAGATTTTAGGAGACCATATTTGGCAAGCTGGGTCAAACAAAGGTGCTAGATACGCACGTCTTGACATCACTCATCACAGTCGTCTTGAGCGCGAGGTACTAGATGCAATCGAGGACTTGGCAAACGAAGTCGTTGCTTCAAGTCCGACTGTGGAGAAGTTACTAATTCCTCGCGCTGAAGCTGATGCAAACTTTGGTTTCGAACTCTATCAGGGCGGACCCCCAAAGCATTCTGAAATTCGTGTGATTCGTATTGGTGAATTCGATGTTCAGGCATGTGGAGGTACTCACCACGATGATGCAGGCATGGTAGATTACGTCCGTGTCATCCGTTCGAATCTTGTGCAAGATGGAGTAGAACGACTCCACATTCTTGCAGGTTCGGCAGCACGAGAACATGCAAAGCAACAGGAGGATCTACTGTCGCGTAGTGCTGATGTTCTTGGTGTTCAAGCGGATGATCTCCCGGCTACAGTAGGGCGTTTCTTCAATGAATGGAAAGAGCAGCGGAAGAGAATCGAAGCTCTAGAAGCAGAGATTGTCAGACTTCGTACCTCAGGTAGTGATGGCGGAACCACAGAGGTAGATGGGGTTAGAATTGTTGTAATGGAAGTCGATGGTGGTATGAAGCAGATGCAAGCTATGGTCAAGGAGCTCACCTTAGACCTTTCAAATCCAACTATTGCAGTCCTAGGCAGTCGAGATGGAGGAGGAAAATTACTTGCTGCAGTCACCGAGGGAACAGAAGCGACTAACAGGGTTGATGCTGGTTCGCTAATTCGTGAGATTGCCCCGCATATTTCGGGTGGTGGCGGAGGCCGTCCAACATTCGCTCAAGCCGGTGGATCAAACCCCAATGGTCTCGATGCGGCCCTTGATGCCGCTCGAACTCTTCTTGGATTGTAATTCAATCTGAGTTGTCAAGTAATCCTTCCATCGATAGCAGGCCACCTTGTAGACCGGCAAGTATCCCCCATTCAAGGATTGCAGATAATTCAAGATGCATCATCAAAAAGGGAATACCAATCAAGATGCCAGATCCGATACCAAGTATCAAACTCCAGCGTCGTACATCTCTTGCAGGGAAACTAAACACAAGTCCTGTGTCATCATCTTCGCCTATTATCCAGTGAGCAGCGAGAATCCAACCAAGGCCACTGGAAAATATGATCACAGCAAGGATATGATGGGAGAGTGGATACACTGTGAACGGTAGATGAACAAGTAGCATAAGGCAGATGCCATTTGTAACGCCTATGCCTGTTGCGACATATTCAAACCAAGTTCCATTCTTATTCAATGGCCCCCCTCTTCTTCCCATTCTGATGACCAACCATGTTGTAAGCAGTCCACAAATGGTAAATCCAATCTTGAACAGATGAATTTCCGGTTCGTAGATGCCCCCAGAGGAGATAAAGGAAGGAAGCCCCTCAAACACAAAAGAATCGATGAAAGGTGCGAGTGAATCTCCAAGGTCGAATACCTCATCACGTTCACCTCCTCCTGTTTGCATCAAGATTTGAGTCACGATTGCTGTGAATACACCTATTCCCACAATCAAACGGATATGGTGTCTACGAACTAATTCGAATCCGTTCATGCTCTTCCCTCTAGATTCTTCAATGCCTTTAGGGCCTCCTCATCAAATTGAGATGCAGCACGTTGAATTGCCTCATCTAGAGTAAACCATTCCCCCTCCTCAATTTCATCAGGTTTCGGTTTAAGCTCAGGTCGTTGGTTGAGATCAACAAGGTATGTGAAGGAGACATATTGGATTCCCTCGCTACTGAAGATCCGTTCCTGGATGTGACAAAAGTCGTCTCCAGGTAATGCATCTCCTGATTCACCCATTGGATCTGCAATCGAGATATCGATTCCCATCTCCTCGTAAGCTTCTCGAATTGCTCCGTTTCTTGGATGTTCAGCATAATCTAGGTAGCCACCAGGTAGAGTCCAGAATCCTGTGAAGTGCCCCCGAAGCACTTTCCCAAGGAGTACATGGCCCTCTGGGTCCCGGATAATGACTTTGGCAACCAATCGGTGAATCGTTCTGTAGACGGATTCTCTAGCCAATGGATGTACAGCTGAATCTGAGATTACATGGTCTTTCCATGCCCAGTTTGCAGGCCATTCAATACGGGGTGTTCCATATTTGACGACATGGATTGTTTTTCCATCGTCCATTCGATTGGTTCGCTTCACATCCCATTCAAATCCCATATCTCGGACTTCATCTTCTGATGGAAGACGAAGTAGCCAACCATTGGGGCCAGTTTCTGTTCTACCTGGTAATGGAATCTGAGGTCCTTGTCCGTGCTCATCTACGAGGAGAATCTTCCCGTCGTGTTCGAGATGGAGGTAAACCTCGCCATCCATGATACTGGGCAGTGGCGCTCAGTCATCAACCCGACGATTAATTCAACGTTCCAAATTGGTCTGGTGCCTACAAAAGGTCACTTACAGCCTCTCGTTCTCCGAGGAGTGCCGCTACATTTTCATCGATTTTCGCCTGTGCGAATGTGTCAACAGTGAGGCCTTCCACTACAGTTACCTCTCCACCTTCACATCGACATGGGAAACTAAAGACAATCCCTTCAGGTACTCCATACCAACCTTCTGAAGGAAGTGCGACAGAAACGATTCGCCCGGCAGATCCTTGCCACCAATCGCGCATATGGTCCACAGCAGCCGAAGCAGCAGATGCAGCGGAAGATGCACCACGAGCCATGATAATCGCCTTTCCACGTGTCGAGACAGTATTGAGGAATTCACCTTGAAGCCATTCTTCATCGAATACTTCAGTTGCTGATTGGCCACCAACTGTCGCCATCGAGGGGTCAGGGTACATCGTATTGGCATGATTTCCCCAAATGAATACGTCTTGAACTTCTGAGGCTGGAACACCAGCACGTTCTGCCATTTGTCCCACCGCGCGATTTTGATCGAGGCGAGTCATGGCTGTGAACTGTTGAGGAGGGATGCTTGGTGCATTTGCAGAAGCGATTAGTGCATTGGTATTACACGGGTTGCCAACAGTAATCACCTTCACTTTGCGAGAAGCTACAGCATCAATTGCCTTGCCTTGACCTACGAAGATAGGTCCATTGGCAGCGACAAGATCGGATCGATCCATATCCTTAGTTCTCGGACGTGATCCAACAAGGAAGATTGCATCAGCTTCGTTGAATGCAACTTCTGCGTTATCCGTACCTACGATGTCGTGCACTAGTGGGAATGCAGAGTCCCTTAGTTCCATGATTACGCCCTCGAGGCGCTGCATTCCAGGGGGTATCTCCAGTAACTGAAGAATTACTGGCTGATTAGATCCAAAGCAATCACCACTTGCGATTCGCCACAATAAGGCGTATCCAATATTTCCTGCCGCTCCAGTAACGGCAACTCGTATGGGAGCTTGAGTTGTCATGCCCGCGAATGCTGAGGTTCCGTCTATGACGATTGCCCCATCATAATGCGGATTATTGAAAGGGCTCTGGGTATCAGGAGGAATGTGGAGATCGGTCCGAAAAAGCCGATATGGGCATTATTACTCCTAATTCCTGCTCCATCAATAGGTGTCCTTGCAAATGGAGTCCTTGCAGAATCTGATATTGCCGTATATGCTCTGATTGGACTTGTCATCTGGATGATTTGCAAGGTATGGATTGTAGCATTCCCTGCATTCTGGCATCGTCGATTGGATCAGGGTGAATTTGGATTTTCATATCTTGCTGAGGGTTCAGGCCTACGGCCATGGTTGGAAGGGATTCTACTTGGAGGGGCACTTTCAGCAATACTCTTCGTAACCTTCCTTGCAGCACGGCCTCATATCAATCTCGCAGATATTGGTGCATCTATTCGAGCAGTAGGTCTCGATTCGTGGCCTAAAGTGATTGCAGCCATCCTGTTCTGGGTCTTCATCAATAGCGTTGTTGAGGAGTATGTATATCGTTGGTTTATCACAAATCAGGCTGCTTCAATCATAGGAGATTATCCAATTCGCGTCGGGTCGATTTCAGTTGCTGCGTTCACACTTCATCATTTTGTGGCAGTGGCCCTCGTTGCTCCATCATTGTGGATAGCCTTGCTTGCTGCCGCTGCAGTCGCTGTAGGGGGTGCGGCCTTTTCCTTCCTTTATCATCGTCACAGTTCCATTTGGCCAGCATGGGCGTGTCACGCGATTCTCGATGTGGTGGTCTTTGGGGGCGTTGCATGGATTGCTCTTGTCGCGACATGAGCCAAGAATTCTGAATACATAGGGTTCAAATGCCGGTTTCAGATGGCTGCAAATATTCCGATTGGGAAGTGTTGATGATGGATTTTGTTGTGCTGTTGAAGCAGGTTCCCAAGCCGAAAGAGATGCGTGTAACCGCTGAAGGCACATTGGATCGTGCATCCGCTCCAAGTCAGATCAATCAGGACTGTCAGCATGCTCTTGAGATGGCTCTCTCGATGAAGGACGCCTATGGTGGCCGCGTAGTGGTCGTCTCTATGGGTCCTCCGAATTTCCAGATGTCTCACATTACCGCGATGGAGCGCGGAGTGGATGAAACAGTCCTTCTCTCTGATCGAAAGCTCGGTGGTTCTGATACCTGGGCTACAGGCTATGCTCTTTCTGGAACGCTCAAGCATATTGGTTACGGATCGGAGCGTAATGATTGGCTTGTCATGGGTGGCCGTCAGACTACCGACGGAGATACTGCACACGTACCAAGTCAAGTCGCAGAAAACCTTGGCATACCTCAGGTAACTCTTGTAGAGACCTGTGAGATTGTGGATGGTTCGGCAAAGGTTCGTCGAATCGTCGAAGGTGGTAGTATGGATCTCAGTATGCCGCTACCTTGTATGCTTTCCATTGCACCGACCGCCGCTCCTCTTCGTGGCCGTAACATGAAGGCAGCAGTTGCAGTCAAGAAGCATGTCACAAAAGACCAACGTGGTAAGGACACATTCAAGGACGGTGCGCCAATATTCCGACTTCTTTCAGCCGATGATGTTGAACTCGAAGGCACGAAAATCGGTCTTGCTGGATCTCCAACGATAGTTGCTGCTGCTCCAAGGGTAGAGAAAGCCTCTCGTGATCTTCAGTTAACCGATTCTGATGGCCTAATTGGCGTCGTGGAGGGATGGCAATGAGTGACTGGCCAGAGGACGCAACTGTTCAGAGGTTCAGTGATGCTACTTCGTCAGAAGGAGTCATGGTCTTCGCCGAGATGGTGGATGGCCACCTTCTCAATGTTGGCCGAGAACTAATGGGGCCAGGGCGCGAGATGGCTGATCATCTAGGCGTAACCCTCTCTGCTATTCTCATCCACCATTCAGTAGGTGATGCTCCACAGGATCTCATATCCCTTGGAGCTGACAAGGTGATTGTGGTTGAAGATGCTCGATTAGAGCATTACACGACCCTCCCATATGCTCGTGCTCTGTCTGATTATCTGACAAATGTACATCGTCCTGAGATTCTCCTCATGGGTGCTACAACGACTGGTCGCGATCTTGCCCCACGGGTTGCAAGTCGTGTCGATGCAGGTGTTACTGCTGATTGCACGAAACTAAGTGTCGGTCCATTCTACCACCGCAAGACAAAATCAGTCACAACACACATGCTCGAAGCTCATCGACCATCCTTCGGCGAATCGAAGTTAGCCTGTATCATGTCTAACCCTGAACAGTTGTGGGCTCCTGCAATGGCAACAGCCCGTCCAGGTATTTTCGTTGCTCCTGCGTCCGATTCCTCAAGAACTGGTGATGTTGAGGCCTTTTCTCCGGATTGGCAGGATGGAGATTTCTCTGTTGAAGTGATGGATGTCCGGAGGGGCGGAGGCGAACGCGTTGATTTAGGGCATTGCAAGATTGTTGTCGCCGGTGGGATTCCATGTGGACAGACTGGATTCCGCGAAATTCATGATCTTGTTGATGCTCTCAAGGCACAGGGATTGGATGCAGAATGGGGGGCGAGTCGAGCTGCTGTTGATGCAGGTCATGCGCCAAGCACGCGTCAGATTGGTCAGACAGGTCAGAGTATCCGCCCTCCAGTTTACATCGCTGTTGCAATTAGTGGTGCACCTCAACACACTGCCGGGATGAAGGATAGTGAACGGATTGTTGCAGTAAATACGGATGAATCATGCACCATGGTTCAGTCTGCAGATGCAGCCATCATTGGGGACTACCGCGAAGTCGTTCCTCAACTTACTGAGAAGGTAAAATCAGGGTTCACTTTTGGCCTCTGAGCAGTTAGTTCAGGAGATGTCCCCTGACTAAATCACCGAGATGTTCAATTGATTATACCTCTCAGCGAACTATATGCGTCAGCATGAGGTTGGGATGATTTTCCTCATCCTTTCGATTGTTGCGCTACCCGGTTGTCTTAATTTGAATCCAGATCAAATCGATGATTCGGTAGAAGATGCCTACCAATACCTAGAGATTACACCCTGTAATGGATTGGTTATACTCTGCCACAGAACATATGACCAAGTCACATTCCCTGAAACTCATAACTCATTCTCAACCCATGAAGATAATATCTACTATCCGGCCAGTAACCATCAGACGGGATTTGAGGCACAATGGAATGCTGGAATTAGAGCGTTCATGCTTGACACTCATTATTTGACAACTGTAGACCAAAGCGCATCACAAGTTAGGCTCTGTCACGGAGATCCAGATAGAGGTTTCAGTCCATGCACCTATGGCGCTGTCGATCCTTGGAATTGGTTGAACAAATTAGAATCAGAAATGGAAAGTGAAGACCATGACATTGTGACTTTACTAATTGAAAATCACGTTGAAGGCGACCACCTGAAAGAAATTTTTGATGACGTTGGCCTTACAGAACAGATGTATATTCACAAAATGAACACAGAATGGCCCACATTGAATGAGATGATAAATATGCAGAAAAGATTGGTTGTATTTTGGGAGCAATCTGATGATTCAGCGCATCCATACTTCCATGATTTCTTGGCTCATGGTTGGACGACTAGTTATGGAGATGACGATACTTCCTCGATGGATTGTGACTCATTACGTGGAGATTCTAATCAACCAGTATTTCACATGAATAATTGGCTAAACAATCAGGTTGGGCTATCGGACCCTACAAGATCTAGTGAAGTAAACAATGTTGATTTCATAGTCGAGAGGGCCAACGAATGTATAGAAGGTCATGGGAAAAGACCCACCTTCATAGCCGTTGATTGGTGGGAAGACGGTGATGTTGTAGAAGCCGCTAAGCAGGTTAACTTGTTACATTTAGATACCGATTATCCGTTGTAGGCCATGTCCCCTGCACCAACTTGACT
>DAYJ01000083.1:0-201 GCA_002506875.1 Euryarchaeota archaeon UBA40
CGTATACTGGCTGGTGGGGGATTGATAGAAACATGAGTAGTTCAAACGTGTCTGATCACTTCCCTGTGTGGGTGGAGTTTTTGCGTCCGACGGAATCGGCATAATTACTGATTATTTACATGTTGAAATAATCGCATATTTGCATTTTCTCAATCAATTTCGATTAGGCCCCTCGTAAGAATTGATTTAAGTTGCCTCACG
>DAYJ01000083.1:536-956 GCA_002506875.1 Euryarchaeota archaeon UBA40
CAACCTCTGGCTATACTTTGCCTTCTTGCATTGCATAACCACTGAGATGAGACCATGGAAACGAATGTGTTGGTCACATCAGACAATATTGAATATGTCAAGAGTATTGGTGCAGAAACCATTGACATGGTGCTTACTTCTCCTCCTTATGATGCACTACGGACATACGAAAAATCGTCATCAGTAGATCTTCACAGCTTGGGTAAGGAGTTGTACCGTGTTCTCAAAGATGGTTCATTTTGCGTCATGGTAATCAATGATCAAACCAAAGATTATGGTAAGAGTCTGACCACCTTCAAAACCACAATTGATTGGTGCGATAACATCGGTTTCAAGCTGTTTGAATGTGTGATTTACAATAGGCAAGGTACGGAGGGAGCCTGGTGGAAAGGACGGTTCAGAGTGGACCATGAATACGTC
>DAYJ01000083.1:1262-6555 GCA_002506875.1 Euryarchaeota archaeon UBA40
CAGAGTGGACCATGAATACGTCTTGATTTTCCTTAAGGGAAAACGACCTAGTATTTTCAACAAGGAACCGTTGAAGATTCCCTCTAAGCATGGTGGTAAGACGATGACGGGTGCTAACATACGCAATTCAGACGGCACTCGTTCAGGGTCGCGTCAAGTCCATATTAACGAACTGAAATGCCCAGGTACTGTGATGGATTTCGGGAATACTTGTGGGGGCGAGAGCCAACTCAAGAGCCAACATCCAGCAGTATTTCCTAATCGATTAGCGCTTGATATGGTGGAATGCTTTTCTCGCCCTGGTGAAATCGTACTAGATCCATTCAATGGTAGTGGAACAACAACTCTCGCAGCACAATCGTCTGGTCGCAGATATATCGGAATCGACATCTCAGAAGAGTACACAAAAATCGCCGAGAGACGTCACGAAACAGAGTTCATTTTCAGAACACCCGTTCAAATCAATTGTTCAATCTGTGAGGTGTCTAAGCCAACAGTAGATTTCGAATGCGATAGTAAAGGATTTCCAATCACTAGATTTTGTCGGGCATGTTCCGATTCGGAGATGATTTCGGGTGGGCAAAATATGGAACAATGCGCATCTTGCAGGGAATCGTATCCCAAATCCCTCTTCTATCACTATCCTTTGAGGTTTGATGAAGCAACCGGCCATAGGTTATCGCCGAAAAAGAAAATCTGTTTGTCCTGTAAGGAATCATGAATTGTGGAAGTGATGAATTGAGCACATCGTACTGCTATATCTGCAGAAATCAACTTGACAAATCATCTTTCGATCTTGATCAAAATGGGAGGGTGATGTTCACTTTCTGTAAATCCTGTTCGGATACTTATAGAATTGACAAGAGTTCAGTTGAATGCAGTTCTTGTTCTAAACTCAAGAGTTCCGAAGAGTTCGTACATTATCGTAAGAGATTCAGAACGGATGGTATGAGAATAAGAGATGGCCGAATCTGTAACGAATGTAAAGATTGAAATATCCTCCTTATCACAGTGATATTATGTTCACTTGTTCATCTTGTAAAGTGGAACTTTCTGTAGATTCGTTTGATACTGACCCGTTAAATCCAGGTCACCCCTTGTACTCTTTTTGTATGAGTTGTTCGGATAAGAATCGAATTGATGATGTCATGGTCAATTGTACCGTATGTCATCGTTCGTTGCCCTCTCATTATTTTCAACATTACCGGACACGATTCAAGAAAGATGGTATGAGGCTTCGAGTAAACCGAAATTGTAAGGATTGTTCTTCGGCGGAATCCGCAATAGTATCCAAACTTAAGCGTGAAAATACAGCGCCACATTATTTGACAAAATGTCCATTGTGTGAACGAATTGTGTATGAGAAATCCGAGGATATCCCTGACGGTATTGATGCTACCAACGGACCGTGGCAATGCGACCATGATCACAAAACTAAGAAATTTCGAGGTTATATCTGTAAACCATGCAACGTTGGCGTATCGGGTGATTTAGCAGCTTACCAGAGAAACGCTCCTGCTTGGAAAGGGGAATAGTTCACATTTCAATGGAATTGATGATGTGGAGATATTGGTGCTCGTGCCGGGATTTGAACCCGGGTCGACGGATCGAGAGTCCGTCATGATGGACCGAACTACACTACACGAGCAGTAATTTCATCCAAATCCACTCTGTATATGAAACAAACCATCTCCGAGTATATCGAAGAATAACTGAAAGTGAAAAGCACAAAATTACAGGTTCACATTCTATTCCATCTTCACTTTCAGTTTACTCTCTATTTCGCTCCTTCATATGCTCCAGCACGATGTAGTGCCATGAACGCACACCAAGCCTTCTACAGAACGACCACCCGAATTGTAGGCCTCTCTACTCTACAATCCTCTGGGGCAGTAAATGAATCACGAGATGGCTCCCTAGTGAGCTCATCAGGACATGTGAATGGGATGCCTGAATCTAGGTTTGCAGGTCCGATTGATCGGCAAAAGGTATCCGAGATGCCTCGAAGTTGGTTGAGTCTCCATCGTCGTGCTAACCCACGTGCACCGGAGGTGCAGTGAATGAGTCGGACAAAGAGACTCCGTGAGGAAGTACGCACTCTGCTTGAGAAGAAGGGGGAAGCGAATACTGTGGAGATATTTGATCATCTCAACACACGTTTCTCTTGGGGTGCAACGATGAATCAGGTAGGTAATATCCTTGCAAAGGATATACGATTTGAGAAGATTGGACACGTTCGTGATTTCTTTCGAGGTGGGCGTTATACCGTTTGCATTTGGGCGCTACGCCAGGTGTCAGTTGCTGCTGAATCCTAAGCGATTCGATGAAATGCCGACTTCCATTCCATTCGTTCAATGGGCCTAAGTGACGCTTCACAGTTGATGCGTCTTCCAAACACTCTGATTGGCGGGGGGACTGTATTCGTAGGCGGCCTTCTTGGGGGGGCTGAAGTTACTGCGGATTGGGTAACAGTAAGCCTACACTCTGTCAGTGTCATCGCTTTCATGGGTTGTTGGAATATATTCAACGATATCATGGATATAGATGTGGATCGAAACAATCGTCCAGATCGCCCCCTTGCATCTGGTAAGGTTAGCATAGATGACGCACGGTCGTTTGCAATTGGCCTCCTCACGCTTTCTGTTTTCGGATTGTTGGGTGCTGCTGGCTGGGTTACGTACAATGGTTTCGACCTCGCTACCTGGCTTCCATCGTTACCAATCTGGTTTGCTGCATTACTGTTGATGGTTCACTATGAGTTTGAAGGTGGCAATAGCCTTCGATTGAAGCACAAAGGTTTGCCAGGAAATATTGCTGTAAGCCTCTTAGTGGGCATTGTCATCGTTTTTGGTGCAGCATCTGTTGGAGGTTTGTCCAACCCATTGGTATGGATGGTTGGTCTTACGGCGTTCTGTATCAATAGCGCTCGTGAGATTATCAAGGATGTCGAAGATATGGAGGGTGACATCGGCCGTGAGACCTTGTCGATGCAGATTGGTCCAAACAGAGCTCGGACGATTGCTTGGCTGATGACGTTACTTGGTTTCGCATCACTGTTCTTACCTTTCGCCCTCGAAGTTCTACCTTCAGGGATGCTTCTTCTTCTCACGCCCTCTATTCTTGCGATTATCGCTGCAAAGCCTCGAATTCACCAAGGCGATGATCATGGTGCCCAACGGATGTTACGTCTGGCGATTCTTTTGGGCATGGTCGGGTTCGCCGTCGCAGCGTTACTTCGGAATGCCTGACTTCAATGAAGTTCAGCAAAGGCTGCCCATGCAGCGGGGTGGATGAGGAAGGTCAACAACGACATTTGAGCCCACATTCGATTCTCTGCTTGGTCGAATACTACGCTGTTATTCGAATCCATTACTCCATCAGTGACCTCTTCGCCACGGTGAGCCGGAAGACAATGCATGAAGATGTAATCATCATCTGCGTTCGCTACAAGTTCCTCATTGACTTGAAATCCGCTGAAATCACTCATCTTGTCGGAGAGATGCTCTTCTCCCATCGATACGAAAACATCGGTGTAGATTACATTCGCTCCAGTTACTGCATCGACAGGGTCATGAGTCATCCGAATCTTTGCCCCACTTTCTTTGGCGAGTTTGTCGGTACGCTTTACGACATCCGCATCGGGTTCGTATCCCTTCGGCACAGCATAGGTAATTGACATCCCTAGTGCAGCTGCTGCAAGCATCAAATCATGGAGTACGTTATTCCCGTCTCCGATCCAAGCAATTCTCACATCTTCTGAATTAGGATGGTTCTCAAGAATCGTCATCACATCCGCCGCTGCCTGACATGGGTGGTGAAGGTCTGAGAGTGCATTGATGACTGGCACCTGTGCACCTGCGGCAAGTTCAACCACATCCCCATGGGCAAAGCATCGGTAGGTAATTGCACCAAGGTATCGTGAAAGTACAGCAGCAGTATCAGCCACTGTTTCGGATGAACCAAGTTGTATGTCGTTTTTGAGCAGAGTCAATGGATTTCCACCTAATCGGTCGATACCAACTTCGAATGATACACGTGTTCGGGTCGATGGCTTCTCGTAAATTGAACCAATTGTCATACCTGAAAGGGGGGTGAACTCTTCGAATAGACCATCATCTAGTTTTACTGAGATGGCCCACTCTACAATCCCCTGCAACTCCTCTGGAGTGAGGTCATCTATTGAGAGTAAATGACGCAATTCCATTCTCAATTACGCTCCTCGTCAAGGTCAGCCGCGAAACCATCCCTCATGTCTGCCATCCCGCCATAGATTCCTTGGACGAACGTCAACACATCGGCTAGGCCTTCTTCATGCTCGGAGGAGAGTGGGATGAGGCCGGGTATGATGGATGCATCTTGCATTGTACGCAATTGAGCGATAGCAAACTCCACTCGTTGACCTGTGGCTATGTCGGCCTGAAGACGATTAGCGGATTCTTCATACAAATCGGCTTCAAGAACATCGAGTCGCTCTCCCCATTCGAGAATCTTTTCCAGAACTTCGGGTTCAAGCAAATCCGCCTTTGATAGGAAGTTGGCTGTTGGAAGGGCGAGTCGGAATTGCACGATGTTTGAGAGTAACATCTGTGAGACGAAGCCTGATGGGGTTTGCGAGAGCATCGGATCAAAGAGGAATACAAGGGCTGCTCGTCCTTGGCCAAGCACATCTACGAGGTGGTTGGATGCTTCACGGAAGGCGAATAGTTCGACCTGTCCGGGCGTATCTATTACCAGCATATCGCCATGGAGTCCTTCTAGTTCATCCATGATGTCGTGTGCTTGTGAGGCGACGAGGTCGGCGGCAAGAATTTGTGCACCGTTTGGCCCGAGATCATAGCGATCCATCACTTCGGATAGTGAGATTAGGTCTCTAACATCGAACTCAGGGTCATAATGGACCCGTTCTGCCCCTGGATCAAGATTGATTGTGAGTGCATCGACCTCTAAGAATCGGGCCCATCGTTGGAATGCTGTGACGAGTGAACTCTTGCCGGCTCCAGCGGTACCGACAACGAATAGTACAGGAGGCGTGGTTCCATCAGTGTTAGACATGGAGGTGCATGCCTCGACCACGGTTCTTCAAGCATTGGGATTCTATATCCGTTAAAGTGTCCAACCGGTTTCAACCATTTCTTGTTGCAGAATGGTTATACAATCAACAACACTGTTGCGGCGTAGCGGCCATGTTGTGCCGCGGAGATGATGTAGATGAGCGACGATGAAGTCCCACCCCCGCCACCTGGAATGAACGCCCCTCCTCCTCCCCCTGGAATGCCACCTGCTCCGCCAGGTG
>DAYJ01000093.1 GCA_002506875.1 Euryarchaeota archaeon UBA40
ATTAGAGTATCATAGTTCGAACAATTCTTACACTACTCTATCATCTAATTCATCCATCCTAAATGTTACACAAAGCGATTTCACAATTCCTGTTGCTAGTGCTGGAACAAATTTTAGTTTCCCAGAAAGAGCAGGTACATGGTGTTTGTATGGCAGCCTTTCACAACCCTCTGCCGGTTCTACGTCTTCAGGTTTCATCCTTATCAATGAATCATATGATTGCATTGAAGTCAATATGTTGGACTTTGTAGTGTTGAACGAGACTGCAGGTTTTGTCCTAGCTACGAATCTAACGGCTGGAGATTCTTATCGCTTTAATTGGAGTATGATTGATATGAACAATTACTCTACCCTCCAAAGTGGAAATATTTCGTTTACTCCTTCCATTTCAATTAAGACTGCAACAATTTCTTGGAATCCCCCAAATTCAGGAGCGGATAGATGCATACTCATGTATCTTGAGAATTCTTCAACGAATGCAATTCTTGATTCAGCACTAGATTGTTTCACGCCCGAATGGCCTAGAGTCAATATGACCAATGTAACATACGATCGGAACGCTACAACTAACGAAGTTAGATTTGAATTAACCGATCTCACTGTAGGTTCATCATATCAATGGTCAGGTAGAATTGAGGCATGGGCTAATGGCACATACACTAATGTTACTTCACTGAACAACCAGACAATCTATGCTACAAGTGCCAACATGACAGGTCAAGTATGGAATTATACAACTCCAAATGCGAGCGCTTTCTATTGTGCATACATTACTTTGTCTAATTCAACTAATCCACTACTGGATGAAGATGGAATGTGCTTCCAGCTATATTTCGATGATGATTGGGATGGAGTATGGAATGAAGATGACCTTTGTCCGAATACTACTGCAAATGCGACTGTAGATCTCAACGGATGCGATGCTACTCAGAGAGATTCTGATGGGGACGGTTACGTCGATGCTTCCGATGCCTTCCCATTTGATGCTACTCAATGGTCGGACAGCGATGGAGATGGATATGGTGACAACCTTAGTGGAACTAATCCCGATGCATTCCCAACAGATAGCTCCCAATGGTCAGATGGTGACGGGGATGGCTACGGAGATAATCCAAACGGAAACAACTCGGACGCCTTCCCAGCAGATCCGAATGAATGGGAGGATTCTGATGGAGACGGATATGGTGACAATGGGGATTTCATGCCGAATGATCCATCCCAATGGTTAGATTCTGATGGAGATAGCTATGGGGATAATCCCACTGGGACCAATGGAGATGCATTCCCTCAAGATCCAACTCAATGGTCAGATCAAGACGGTGATGGATACGGTGATAATCAGACAGGGAACTCACCTGATGCATTCCCAACCGATCCTAATGAATGGATAGACACGGATGAAGATGGATATGGTGATAATGGCGATTTCATGCCTAATGACCCAACTCAGTGGTCTGATCAAGACGGAGATGATTACGGCGATAATCCGGCTGGGACGAACCCCGATGCTTTCCCTAACGATGGTACTCAGTGGGCGGATGCAGACGGTGACGGCTATGGGGACAACCCTAACGGCAACGATGCTGATGCGTTCCCCTCGGATTCGTCACAGTGGTCTGATATCGATGGTGACGGTTATGGTGATAACCCGGCCGGTACTACCCCTGACGATTGCCCCAATACTCCCTCAAATGCCCGTCCAGTGGATTCCAATGGATGTCACATATCTGAACTTGACACCGATGATGACGGTGTGACGGACGACATCGATATTTGCCCACAGACGCCTTCTGCAGAGGTTGCGGATGGTACAGGTTGTTCACCATCTCAACGAGACACCGATGGTGACGGTATCAAGGATAATCTCGATCAATGTCCTGGTACGCCTTCAAACGATCTTGCTGATCAGGATGGTTGCGGGCAGAGTCAGATTGATGATGATGGTGACGGGGTCATGAATGACGCCGATAATTGCCCTTCGACTGACGCTGGCCTTGTTGTGGATTCTTTCGGTTGCGCTTCAAACCAGCTTGATTCAGACAATGATGGTGTCACAGATGACATCGATCAGTGCTTCGCCACAAGTTCATCGGCAGTTGTAGATGAAGACGGTTGCGCCGACTCTCAGAAGGATACCGATGATGATGGATTGACTGATGACAAGGATCAATGTCCAGATAGTGATTCGTCAGAAACTGTTGACATTAACGGATGTGCTGATTCTCAGAAGGATTCCGACATGGATTCGGTGAATGATGCAGATGACAACTGTCCTGGAACGCCAGGGATTGAGGTGGCTGATGTCTTAGGTTGTTCACCTTCTCAGAAAGATACAGATGATGATGGTGTAAACAATGCTCTCGATGACTGTCCTCAGACAATCGATGGCGCTCCTGTGAATTCTGCAGGTTGTGCGAATTATGAGCGCGATACGGATGGCGATGGAGTCAAAGATGACACGGATATATGTCCATCAACTCTAATCTCAGAATCAGCGGACTTGCTTGGTTGTGGGCCCTCTCAAAAGGATACAGATGGAGATGGAGTCAAAGATTCCATGGATGATTGTAATGGCACTTTATCAACAGCTGAGGTGGATGATGCTGGATGTTCCATTACACAACGTGATACTGATGGTGATGGCGTAAACGACAGTGACGATGCTTTCCCTAATGACCCGGATGAATCCTCTGATCGTGATGGTGATGGTGTCGGCGATGCAATGGATGCTTATCCCGATAATCCTGAAGCCAGTATTGAAGGCGAACTTGATTCACCAATGGGTCTCATCATAATTCTCCTCGTGGTAACCATACTAGTTCTTGGCGGTGGAGGCGTTCTTCTCGTCCGCTTCGGTGGAAACAATCCTGCAGTTACTTCTGGTTTGGTAATGGATGGAACGGAAACTGGTACTTCCAATGTTCAAGGGAATGAGCCCGAGCAATTTGTAGATGAGAACGGAAATCATTGGACGAGGAATCCTGATGGATCCATGCTATGGTGGAATGGAACAGAATGGCAGCAGGTCGAGTGATTGATTTCATTCACTCTCGCTTTGTCTGGGATTCGAATTATTGAATTTATGGAGCAGTTGTTCAATACTCAAGTAAGGAGTATGGTTTTGTTGTATGTGGGCTAAGATGCTCCAGATTGCCATGTGTGCGATTGTCATCATGAATGCAATTTCAAGCCCATGATTAGGGATGTATGGTTCGATGATTCCCAACAGAGCGAAATGAAGCATGTAGATTGTCAGGGAGAGGCGTCCAGAGGGAGCTAGGATGCGACTCATCCAATTTTGTGATGTAGTGATACGGAAAAGATCCCAAATGAAAACGCTGAAAGAGCAAGATACGAGCACGAACCATGGATTCGCAGGAAAGAAGGTTAGGACCCCCTCTCCCATCGTCACGGCCCAAGAAATTCCTGTCTGATAGCATATGATGCCGGTAAGAATAAGCGAACCAAAGGCTATCGAACCTGTGGTTTTGAGTCGTATTTTCTTAGCATCTCCTTCTAATGGTCTTTCATCAAGGATACTTCCTATTATGAAGTAGGCCACCCAAGGAAGTAATGGATATGTCCCACTTATTACAGCCTTAGTGAACCAATCTAGGATTGATTCCACCTGGATCATGTCATTCCATGTCGGTCCAGGTCGTAGATTGGCCCATGCGGTGAAAATGAACCACGCGAAAAATGTGGTGAAGATTGCTCGTAATATCCGTGCCTTCCGTGGATTTATGCCCATGCGAATTGACATATCATCTCGAAGATAGTATAGAGGAAATAACAGGGTACAGATTCCTAGAAGTGTCAGGATTCCCGGCGATGCAACATTGAATCGTTGTGGAAGTAGGAGCCCAAGTAGGAATTGTAGTCCAATCAGGGCCCCTCCTCGGACCAAGGACCAACGTAGGATGGATTCTCCTCTGGCTCTACGCCGATCTAATCCGCGTTGAAACGCCCATCCTGAGATTAGGACGAACATTGGTGCAGCCATGCCACCGATAGACGCTGAAATCAGTGCAATGGGGTGGTCTATGCTTACCGGTGCTGGCATGAGGGCGGCGGTATGGACTTGGACCATGCAGAGGATTGCAAGTCCTCGCATAGCATCGACATGGAGAAGGCGTGTTGACACTCCCTCACCTTATCCACGTATCAATTCGAGATTCTTGTTCCGTTTTTTCTCCAATTTTCAGTGCATTTTGAACTCTGGATATGAGGGTCCCTGAGAGTTTACCACGGTGATGAATTGTAACCCATGTCTGTCCTTCAGTCATAGATTCACCAATGTCCACCTCGACAAGGATACCGACCGCATGGTCGATAGTATCGGTCACCTTCTTTCGCCCGGCTCCAAGATCTAGGGCCACTAATGCAAGTGCAAGAGCATCGATGTGTACGACCTGCCCCTCTGAATCACATTTGAGTTCGGTCTCATTTAGTTCGGGATCGAGAAGGCCAAGAGACCTGTATAGTATATGTTCGGACTCAAACACCGAGGGATCTACCCCCTGTGTGACTGCCATTTCTATGAATCGCTCTAGGGCGCTTCCATCATGGAGTGCATCAAGGATTGCGATGCTTCCGGATTCGAAGTCCTCTACGATTCCTACCATCTCGAGTAACGCTCCTCCCTGAGCACACACAAGTTCTTCGAGATCGGAAGGGCCGTTACCTCGTAGGGTTTCTATGGACTCTACAATCTCGATTGCGTTTCCGATTGCTGAGCCAAGAGGGCAGTCCATCGTCGTTAGGATTGCCCGTGTATGAATCCCACAGTGAGTTGCTGCGGAGACCATCGCCTCAGCGAGTCGCATAGCATCTTCTCGCTCCGTCATGAATGCCGCCTGTCCATACTTGACATCTAAGACAAGTGAAGAGAGAGATTCAGCAGCTTTCTTCGACACGATGCTACTGGTAATTAGGGGTAGGCTAGCAACGGTACCAGTCACGTCACGAAGCGCATACATCCGACGGTCAGCTGGAACAAGGTCCTCAGATTGTCCTACCATTGCGACTCCAATTTCAGCTACCTGGTCCTGTATGCTCTGTGTGTGGAGTTGAACATTGAACCCCGGTATACTTTCCAGTTTGTCGAGTGTCCCTCCAGTGTGTCCTAATCCCCTTCCGGAAATCATCGGGACCTTGAGTCCGCAGGCGGCGAGAGCGGGTGCGAGTGGAATCGAGACCTTGTCCCCCACGCCACCAGTACTGTGTTTGTCAACAACAAGGTGCTTCCATTCCTCTGGCCATTTCAGAATCTTCCCACTTTGCATCATTCCCGCAGTCAAACGGCCAGTATTCTCTGGTTCAAGTCCATGTTCGAAAATCGATTGTAATACCTCGACAACCTCTTCGTCGGACCACTGGGCTCCATCTCGTGACACAACGCCTTGGATAAAATTGTGAATATCGCTTTCGTCAACCTCGCCTCGCTGGATGTTCCGAGCAATCTCGGCGCTCCGCATAGCCGGGTCACTCACCGTGCTCTTCCGCGTGTTTCTGCTGGAGTTGATCTACAGTCCAACCACTAGCAAGATACGACTGTACTTCCTCATCCGTCCAACCTGGGAAGTTGTAGGCGTCCAGTTGTGGTGCTCCAAAGACGCCATCGTCTTTTCCACTCTTAGCTTCTCGAGCGGTGCTCCCTTCTGATCCTACACTGGTGCCTGCTAGAATGACCCTCTGTTTTGTCTGATTCTCTGGCGTGTCTTCGGTCTGAGGAGAATCAAAGATATAGCCTGAATCATCCACTAGAACCTCATCAACGAAGCCATCATCTTGCTTCATTAACATCAGAGCAACAGCCAATCCAAGAGCTATGCCTGAGAATATTACGAGAGCAAGCAGAGCCTTCGCAGCATTCGATTCCAATGGGTCCTCGCGGAGTCCGAAAGAACCCCCTGGGTCATCATCTTCGTCATCATTCGACTCGCCTGGTGTTGTATTGTCTACCGGTGCGGGTGCTTCACTGCAACCGAATTCGATGTGATCCTCAAAGCCATCTTCATCCGCATCAACTAGGTTCATCGCAGCAGTGTTGGTGATCCCACGTTGTGCTGCGAAGGCCAACTCATCAGGATCATCGATACAATCGCCATCTGTGTCTCTTGAGAATGGATCACTGTCGTGATTTGATTCCTGAAGGTTTGAGAGTCCGTCACCGTCCCAATCTTGGGACTGTTCTGCAAGTGGGCTGCCGTCGACGATAGTGCTTGTACGATTCAAGCCCCATTTCATCTCATACTTGTCAATCATCCCATCGCCATCGGTATCAGTAATATCGTCCAAGCGATTCCAGTCCTCCTCAAATGAGGCGAGATAGGCACCTGCAATTGTCACCTCATTGATTACAATCCCCATCTCACGGTTCCTCAGAGCACTATTGCTACCCCAGTTGATACTACTAATCAGAACACTTTCCCCATCGATGATTATGCCCTTATTGTGTAGTTTGGTGACATCGCCTCCCTGCGACATGAGAATTGCAGTAGCATCTGCGCCCAACGTGCGATTCCAGTCGTTATTGACTAGGTTCAGCATGTCTCGGTCGTCGAAGGGGTCATCGGTATAGTAGCCATTCAGAAGGAGGCGAATTGTGACATTTCGTTCTAAAGTTGCCCGTTCAAGTGCAGCAATCAGTGGGTTGTCCCCATACCCCCAGCCCCAACCATCTTGGAAGTATTGGAGGGACAGATCAACCGTATCTTCAGATGAATCAATCAAATCGACAAGCCCACTGATGCAATCATCAGGGCAAGTCAGAAGCTTACCGTCGATTGCTCCGGTATGAGTTGTTTCTACTCCGGCTGGTGAAGGACTTACTTCGAGTAGGCGATCAATAGGTGTCACCCAACCGTCAGGTGTTCCGTGGCTGGAATCCATTGGGTCGAATGCTTCAATGTGGAGGTGCGATGTGTTCTCGTCCCAAGTCATCCGCGATAGAACAAGTTGTGCAATGTCTTCTGAATCGATGAAAACAGACCAATCGCGATTCCCTGAATACCCATCAAGGGGGAAGCTGCTCGACTTCCAGTTTCCACTGGACATCCAGACAGAGGATGAATCTCGAACTGCGACCTTGGAGTGGATGTATTTGTATGGAGATTCTGGCGAGGTTGATGAGGGTGGTTCAACCATCCAGAGGACTGTTGCTCCAGCAGTATGCAAGTCGCTTGCAATGCCGCGACTCACTGCCATGTTGTCGTATGAACTGTAGACGCCTCCTTCGAGTAAGACAGTTACCTCAACGCCCCTGTCTAGTGCATTTCTGAGGGCTCTAGAAAGTTCGTAACTT
>DAYJ01000024.1:0-304 GCA_002506875.1 Euryarchaeota archaeon UBA40
TTCTTAGAGAGAAGATTGTGGCTCAAGCATCCAATCGGATGATTGTCGTTGCTGATGATCGGAAGCGAGTCGAACGTCTTGGAGCGTTCCCTTTACCAATCGAGATTACACCCTTTGAATGGGAAGATACGTTGAAGCGAATCTCTCTGATTTGTGGTGTTCCTGCCAATCTAAGGATGATAGAATCAAATGGCCCTGAATCGCCACTTATTACGGATAATGGCAACATGATTGTGGACGCAGGTATAGGTGACGCATTCCTCGATAATCCTGCATTGATTGAATCTCAGTTACTCCATCTTGC
>DAYJ01000024.1:667-797 GCA_002506875.1 Euryarchaeota archaeon UBA40
ACGGTGGTCCTCGCGGGTCAAACCGGTGTTGAGATTCTTCATCGTTCATCCGAATGAATTAGTCACTGATTAAGGCGTAGCGCTCAAGAAGGAGTGCTCGGTCCGAAGGTTGGGCCTGTAGCTTAGTCAG
>DAYJ01000024.1:1086-7177 GCA_002506875.1 Euryarchaeota archaeon UBA40
TGGGCCTGTAGCTTAGTCAGGTAGAGCGACGGACTCTTAATCCGTCGGTCGCGGGTTCGAACCCCGTCAGGCCCGCCATCATCTAATCGTGGATTCCTTCAAATGGCGGTATCCATACGAAGGGTTGGTCATCGCATGAAGTCACATTGGGTTGGGGATGTTCTCGCAGGTGCTCACGACGGCGAGACCGTCGAACTGAAGGGCTGGGTTCACCGGGCACGTGGGAACAACAACATACACTTCCTTAGTCTCCGCGACTCTACGGGAAATATCCAATGTGTTGGTAAGAAAACAGTCCTCGGCGATGACACCTTTGAGGCATTCAAATCAGCCTTGATTGAGTCGAGTATGATTGTATCTGGTGAGGTTGTTGCAACAGATAGAGAGCATGGTCATGAGATTCAAGTCAGCAGTGTTGAGATTATTGGTCCAGTCGATTCGAGTCGTCCTTTCCCTATCGGTGAATCAGATATGCTGGATGTCGATGAGGATGGAGAGATGACCTATGGTGGATCAAAGCACACCCTCGATCATCGTCACCTGTATCTTCGGACAACTCGCGCCACAACGATGCTCAAACTTCGCAGCTCTGCCTTCGGGGCCATTCATGATTACTTCAGAAGTCGAGAATTCATTGAGTACCAAGCGCCAAACTTTGTTGCCGGTGCTGTTGAAGGGGGCTCTACCCTCTTTGAAGTCCCCTATTTTGACAAGACAGCCTATCTCACGCAGTCATGGCAACTCTATGCTGAAGCGGCAATGCCTGCATTGGAACGATTGTACACGATTGCCCCCTCATTTCGTGCTGAGAAATCAAGGACTCGTCGTCATTTGACCGAGTTTTGGCATGCAGAGATGGAGATGGCTTGGGCCAACAATGACGAGATCATGGAGCATGGTGAGGGCGTTGTTCGTCACATTGCTCGAACGATGTTGGATGAACGTGAGCAGGAACTTGCTTCACTCGATCGAGATCTAGATGCGATTGCAAGATATGCCGATAACCCATACCCTAGGATGCGTTACGATGAGGCAATTGAACGCCTCCAGGAGTTGAAAGTTGATGTTGAATGGGGGCAAGATCTTGATTACTCAAAGGAGAAGGTTCTCACTCAGGATTTTGAGATCCCACACTTCCTGACGCATTATCCGAAGATCGCCAAGCCGTTTTATCATCGAGTAGATCCTGATGATGCTAACTATGTGCTCTGTCATGATTTACTCGCGCCCGAAGGTTACGGGGAGATTATCGGCGGAGGTGAGCGCACGTGGTCTGAGAAAGAGATTCTTGAGCGAATCGACGAAGAAGGCACTCCTCGAGATCCCTACCAATTCTACATCGATGTCCGGTCATACGGGGGAGTCCCTCACGGCGGATTCGGCTTAGGTGTAGACCGCGTAGTTAGTTGGCTCGCTGGAGCTTCTCATATACGCGAAGTAATCCCTTTTCCACGAACATCGCGCCGAGTAACTCCCTGATTGTTCATGATTCCAGAGTTACGGTGAATTCTGCTTGGATGCGTTCTACCTGCTTTGATAGTACGAAGAGAATCATACTTGCAGTGATTGCGAAAACACCGATGAAGGTGGTGACAAAGGCCGCTAGTGCAACACCGACGCCGACGGTATCATGGGGTCCGCCTATGTCGACAAGCGAGCCAGCCATTTGGAAACCGACCCAGAAAAATATCGCACCAGGAATTCCAAACAGAATCAACGGATGTCTTGATTCAAGCATCCAGTAGAGTAGTCGGGAGAATCCACTGATAGTAGTAAGTGACTGCTGAGAAGTTGATTTACGCTTGGGTGTAACTTCTACAACAAGGACACGAAGATCTCGTGTTAGATCACCTGGCGTGTTATTCCTGTCTTGTAGGGCAATTTGTGCCAGACCATCCTTGGAACAGATTGAATGTTGTATGGTGACCTCAGAATATGCATATGCATCGGCTTCTAGAATTTTTGAACCAGATTTATCATCCTGTGAATCAGTTTGCCGTTTTACAGCGAGAAGTACATCGGGAGCAGTCCTTGCGCTGGTATACAAGGCTGGAAGTTCAGAGAGTCTCCAATCATTATCTAATGAGATGATAATCGATTGTGAGTCAAGAAGGATATCTTGTAGAGTTTTAGCGATGTCTGGTGCGGTAGTCCATCCCTCGTGACTGTACACGACTGCACCTAGTTTCTCGGCAATGTACCGTTCTTGCTCATCTTCCTCTAGTTGTATAACAAATACGGACTCAGTGAATTCTAGTGCGCGAGTCACGGCTGACCCTATCCTCAGGGCCTGATTCCTGACGATGTAGCAGATGTCCACGGGACACCTCCGTTGTATAGACGCCATGAATCGTTCGGAGGAAAATGGTACCTTACTTCGAATTTCTCGATTTGGCACAAGAGCCATCATGCGTGTCCAGATGTGGAACCATGAATCTCGCCGTTGTCATGCCGGCAAGGGATGAGGAGAACCACATCGCAGCGAGCATCCTATCGGTCCCATCTGAAGTTCAAGCAATCATTGTAATCGATGATGCTTCGGTCGACAATACCGCATCAGTTGCCTCAAATGCGTTGGATCAATGTAGAGATGTGTATGACCATATTGCCCTTATTGGTGGTGGGGGGCGTGGTGTCGGAGCAGCGATTTTGAGGGGGGTTAAGGAATTGAGTTTCTTAGTGGAAAATCCTGAAGATTGGGCGTTCATAGTTATGGCCGGCGATGGCCAGATGGATCCGAGAGATTTACCATCACTTGTTACAGGATTGGAGGCTTCTGATCATGTCAAAGGGAATCGCTTCAGTCACCCTTCTGGTCTGAAGAATATGCCTAGAGTCAGGCGATGGGCGAGCCGCTTACTCTCTGTCCTTACCTCACTTGCAACAGGTTGGAGATGGGGTGATCCACAGTGTGGATACACGGCTACTCGTCTCTCGATAATGGATGAGGTGCCGGAACTTGGGAATTGGACTGGCTATGGTTATCCCAATTGGTGGGCATTGAATATGGCACAGAATTCTATTTCGGTTTCTGAGGTGCCTGTTCGTTCAGTATATTCTAACGAGACATCCGGAATTAGAATCCGTAGTTTCCTTCCTCGTGTATCCTGGATGTTATTGTGCGGCCTTTGGACTCGAGGATGGTCGTGGTATGTCCTTGGTCGAGGCTCAAGAAATGCACCATTACTTACTCGAACTGTGTTGGTTAGCACATGGTTCGGTGCAATTTTATCAATCTTGTTCAGTCCAGTAGAAATAGCTCTTCTGATCTCTACAATCCCGTTGTTTTCAATTGCTCGATTTGTTGATTTCCATGAACAGAAATCGAGAACTTCATTGCGGGATTCAAGCAGGGGTTCAAATCAGCGTGCATCTGAATCAAGACATGGAGGATGAGATTGAGGAGGGCCGCGGTTCCCTCCTAACTGTCATCGGTCTTCCTGCCCTCCTTGCAACTATGTGTTGTCTTCCGAGTGTTGTCCTTGTTCTCTTTGGTCTCGCCTCAGTCTCCGCAGCCGCATCTCTGTCTGACACATTGTATTGGGGGTTGGATGGTTGGGGCTGGTTTCGACCTGCTCTCCTCTGTATTTCCTTCCTCTTACTCGTTGGTGGTATTGTACTCTACTTCCGGAATAGGGGGGTATGTACCTTAGACGATGCGCTAAGGCAACGTCGAAAGGTAATCAATACCACATTGCTAATACTAACAACCTCGATTAGCTTGTATCTATTCCTGAACTATGTTGTGCTTACAGAGATCGGCATTCTTCTTGGTTTACCTTGGGAGAGTTCTAGGGTATGGGTTAGTGGTTGAAAGAGCAATCAGCAAAGAACCGTGTTGTTGAATCAGATTCATGATTCGGGCTCTAGATGGTCTCCGTGTCCTTGATTTAAGCCGAATTCTCGCAGGTCCATTTGCGACACAGGTACTGAGTGATCTCGGAGCAGATGTTGTCAAGGTTGAACCGGCATGGGGTGACGATACCAGAAGCTGGGGGCCTCCATTCGTTAATCTGGAGGATTCTTCAACTTCAGCTTATTTCGCATCCTGTAATCGAGGTAAGCGCAGCATCGTTCTAGATCTGAAGAATACGGATGACGTTGGTACAATACGAACACTACTCTCCCAAGCCGATGTACTCGTTGAGAACTTCCGTGTGGGCACATTGGCTAGAATGGGTCTTGATCCAGAGCAATTGATGAAGGAATACCCTGGACTAATCATCTGTTCCATTACCGGTTTCGGTCAATCTGGACCAAGGGCGAAGGAGGCCGGGTATGACGTCGCTCTACAAGGGATGAGTGGTTTGATGTCGATTACTGGTATTGAAAATGGACCACCCGTCAAGGTCGGTGTCGCTTGGATTGATGTTTTGACAGGCTGGACAGCCGTTTCAGGCATTCTCGCTGCGTTACACCACAGGGAGCGTACGGGGGATGGTCAGTGGATCGATTTGAGTCTCTTTGATGTCGCATTGATGTCGATGGTGAATCAGGCGCAGAATTGGTTGGCAACTGGGGATTCTCCTGGCCGTATGGGGCATGCCCATCCGAATATTGTCCCCTATCAAGCGTTTGAAGGATCCAACGGCTGGTTCATTTTGGCAACCGGTAACGATACTCAATACCGAATAGTATGCGAGATGGTTGATCGGGTTGACCTCTGTCAGTCGCCCTTTGATACGAATGCAGGGCGTCTGAAACATCGTAGTGAGATTATTTCCTCACTTTCCAAGGTCTTCCTTCAGAGGCCTATCGAGGATTGGTTGGGTCAGTTGAAGGAACGCGGCGTCCCCTGTGCTCCTATCCATTCGATTGGGGAAGCCTTCCAAGATGGTCAAGCCAATGCACGTGGAGCGATTTGGAAACTTCCAGATGGTTCTTCTTCTGTTGCAAACGCCCTTCGCTTCATGTCTGCGACCCCTGCATCTGCCAACGGTTTGGTTCCTTCTCTAGATGAGCACCGTGATGAAATTCTTCGAGATTGGTCGCTGGAGTGAACCGTTCGATTTTGTATGAGAGTATCTTCACCCGTTCATGACGGGGGAACGAGTCAGCCCGTTTCTGCGTCTTTTGAAGGCTGTTCGTCCACATTCTACCACCGTTCGCCTCGCTTCAATCTGCTCAATTTTGAACAAAATCTGGGATCTTGCGCCTCCACTTCTTATCGGTGTCGCAGTAGATGTTGTCGTCGAAAGAGAGGATTCACTCCTTGCTGGTTGGGGACTCATCGACCCTTGGCATCAGTTGATTGCACTCTCAATCGCGACGTTCCTAATTTGGGGCTTAGAATCTGTGTTCGAATACCTCTATGGTATCTTGTGGCGTAATCTTGCCCAGACTGTTCAACATGAGTTTCGGCAGAATACCTTTGAGCATGTCTTGAAACAGGGTATGGGGTGGTTTGATGAACGTCAGAAAGGCGACTTGATGGCAGTGATGAATGATGACATCAACCAATTGGAGCGTTTTCTAGATAAGGGTGCGAATGACCTACTCCAAGTAACCACGACTGTTTTGATAGTCGGTGCAGTGTTCATCGCAATCTCTTGGCAAGTTGCACTTTTTGCAGTTCTACCAATTCCAATTATCATATGGGGTTCATTCCGCTATCAGCGCAGCCTTGAACCAAGATATGCTGAGGTTAGAGCTGCAGCAGGACGAATTAATGCACTTCTAGAGAATGACCTGTCTGGTATGACGACAATTCAGTCTTTTACTGCGGAGGATCATGAGGCTTCACGGATTAAGAGCATCTCAGAGGAATACAAGGAAGCAAATCGACGAGCAATACGATTGTCTGCAGCCTTCGTCCCTCTAATCCGCATGGCAATCCTTGTTGGATTCACTGCCACTCTGTTACTCGGTGGATGGATTACTCTCGAAGATAAACTCGCAGTGGGCGCATACTCTGTTCTTGTGTTTATGACGCAGCGTCTTCTTTGGCCTCTCACTCGCTTAGGTGAGACATTTGATCTCTATCAGCGTGCAATGGCTTCAACTACACGAATACTCGATCTTCTTGAGACACCAATTTCTGTCGAGGATGGTTTAGAATCCATATCCCTCGATGAAGCGGCTTCTTCTTCGT
>DAYJ01000081.1:0-144 GCA_002506875.1 Euryarchaeota archaeon UBA40
TCAGACCAAGTAGCATCTTCGCCCCGGGGGCTGAAAGTGGGTCATCTCTCAGATTCACGAATCCATCATCATCATCTTCTGGTGTCACCGGATCTATCGTGTCGTCCTCAACCTCTTCCTCTTCCTGGGTATCTGCCTCTACAG
>DAYJ01000081.1:393-5299 GCA_002506875.1 Euryarchaeota archaeon UBA40
CATCATCATCATCATCATCTTCTGGTGGCACCGGATCTATCGTGTCGTCCTCAACCTCTTCCTCTTCTTGGGTATCTGCCTCTACAGTACAACCAAATTCATCGCCGTCCGGAATTCCGTCTTGATCAACGTCTTCTGAGATTATGGCGGCCGACTCAGGCCTCAGTACGCTAGCAGCAAACTCCCACTCATCGCCGTCCTTGATGCAGTCCCCATCAGTATCCTCATTCATCGGATCGCCCCCTAGTAGGAACTCCTTCCGATTATCAAGACCATCTTCATCAGGATCCAGAGACTGCTCCGAAAGAGCAGTCCCTGCTACACTCGCGCGATGACGATTCAGTCCATTTATTGATTCCCATAAGTCAGGAAGAGTATCTCCGTCGCTGTCAGTTCTTTCATCGACTCTGTTCCAGTCATTCTCGAATGAAGAGGTATAAATCGATGCGAAATCAGAATCCATAATCAGAATTCCATGTTCACGATTCCTCAGCATCGCACTTGAACCCCAATTGATACTCCCAACAAGAACTGTTTCTCCATCTACAATCATGCCTTTATTGTGCAGTTTTGTTATGGAGTCAGAAGTAGACATCAGTCGCGCAGTTGCATCTAAACCATCAGTTTCATTCCACTCAGCATTTACGAGATCCACTAAGCCCCAGGTTTCCTCGTCGGCATAGAAAGCATTCAGGAGAAGTCTGACCGAAACCCCCCTCTCTGCAGCTGACCTTATCGAGTCTAGCAAGGGATTCGTATCGCTAAAACCCCAGTACCAATCTACATCAAGATACTGCGCCGAGATGTAAAGCGTCTCTTCAGATTCGTTGATAGCATCTATTACTTCTGCTAGACAATTATCTGGACAGATGACTGGAAGAGCTCTGAATCCGGGCGAGGCATCCGAGTCTGTCAGACTCGGATCGACCGAAACCGTGCCACTTGGACTTGGAAGCACCCAATCATTTGGCGGCAAAGCCCACGACCCGTGTGGCTTTGTGTATCTTTGGTCCGTATTCTCGTCCCAAGACATCCAGTCCGAGAACTTAGCGGCAATGATCGGGGACTCAATGAATAGGGACCATTCCCTATTCCCTGAATCGCCTTCGGGAGGGAGGCTTGAATCCTTAATATTGCCAGATGAGATCCATACTCCAGTATCATCCCTTAAGGCAATCTTGCTGTGAATATACGTATATGGCGAGGACATCCCAGTCGGATCGACCATCCATAGCACATTCGCCCCAGCATTATGTAGGACGTTCGCATGTCCTTTCTGAGACTCGCCAACTGAGTTGGAATCCAAGATCCCCTCCTCAAGGAGGATGGTAACATCGACCCCCCTCTGAATCGCCCGCAGTATAGCATGAGTAACATCCGGGCTCAAAAATTCGTATATGTGTACATGCAATGATACTTCTGAACCATCTATCCATCCGATCAAATCGCCAAGGGCCCCGTCGGGACCAATAGAGGCCCATGCTCCAGCCGCTGCTTCCGAAGTCAAGGGACTCTCCGCGCAAAACAAAGATGCCCCCACTCTGAAAGTTCTGACCTCCCAATCATCAGCCGAGTTCGTATCGGGGAGATCCGTGCAACCATCTCCTCTCATCAGTACCAGTCCCGCACTTCCTTCCCCTCTGACTGACACTGAAGGGCCGTTCCATTCCGAGATCTCAGCATTCCCTCCATCGTATACCAATGTGTCAATGATCGTCCCGTTAGGGCTGATGAGTTGAAGCGCAGTTCCTGAATCTATTAGTCTAGGCATAGTATCCATCGCCACCTCTCCATCGACTATCCTGTCACTCAACCAGCTTGGAAGGCTAGATGGTTCGGACGTGAGTATGATTCGTTCCCCCGGGGATATCGATATGTCTCGGAATGTCGATACCCAGGCAGATGTCCAAGGCGGCGTAAACGAACGATTACGGGAAATGCTCCAACCGGACATGTCGATTGCGCTACCACCTACGTTCTGAATTTCTAGCCAGTCGGCCTCGTGACCGCTGACCCCTACAGGCATTATCCGTGTAAAGAGAAGGTCAGATCCCCCTGAATAGTTGATGGGATCAACAGTATTGTCCTCTCCAGGGGTAGGGGCCTCAGAATCAACAAAGAGATCGTCACCGGTATGCTCGCCATTATTGATTTTGGAAACGCCAGATTTCGAATCCTCAATCGTAACTTTATGTATGGTTGTACCTCCTGAGTCCTTCAGAAAAAGTACCTCTTCTCCATTGTTGAGTTTAAGCGTCCCCACATCATTTTCAGCAACTAGGACATGGTCGCCAGAATTGATTAACCACGATTCTTGAAGTTCCGAGAAACCGATCCATGTCGACTCGTTGATGTAGTGTGTCCATCCTCCTTGATCTTCAAGATACCATCCCTCGAGTGAAACTGGATCTTCTCCAATATTGGTTATCTCGACCCATTCCCCGTCAGGATATTCCCCTTGCTCTGGTCCGGAGGGATTCGCCATTATCTCATTGATGCAGATAATACACGTCGCCGTGTCAGTCAAGAAGCCGTGCACCTCTCCCATTTCTCTCATTTCTTCCTGGACAGCAAGTGCCGGCAGGGTGAGAACAAGGAGAGCCGCTATCAACAGCGCCGATGCTCCTCTCATGTCTCTGGCGTCGGAAGTCAACAGTTCAATACTTGCTGACTTATGTTCAACTTACTTCCTTTCCAGTCCAACGACTTCCAACTCCATGTTCAACATCGAGCTGATCTAGTATCCTTGCAACAACAAAATCAATCAAATCGTCAATAGTTTCTGGATTCTTGTAGAATCCGGGGGATGCAGGAAGAATCACAACGCCCCATGAGGAAAGCTTGGCCATCGCTTCCAGATGAGGTGTCGCAACAGGTGTCTCTCTTGGTACCAAAATCAGCTTTCTTCTTTCTTTAAGAGCCACAAGAGCGGACCTTGTAGCCAGGTTATCAGAGATTCCTGCAGCGATTTTTCCAATGGTCGTACCACTCGCCGGACAGATGACATAAGCATCAAATTTGGCAGAACCTGAAGCAGACCTAGCCGCTAGATTCTGATTCGCCTCTAGATTAATGCCATACTCTTCGGCCAGTTGTTTCGGCGTGACTCCACATTCAAGATCAAGGTTAATCGCCCCCTCTCTTGTAACTGTGAGAAAGATGTCCCAGCCAGAGTCCACGAGAATCTGAATTAGCCTGACCGCATATCGTGAACCTGAGGCTCCAGTTATGGCAATAACAGCTGAAGGCATGACTCACGGATTTAGTATTCTGACTTCAATGGTTGCTCAAGAGCGGAGCTCAGATTTCAGTGCTTCAGCAAGTCTCTCATATTGATCAATACTATTGTAAAGATGAGCGCTGATTCTCAAATATCTTCGATTATGAGGGGGCCATCCTTGAACAGGTACCTGTATCCCATGTATTTCGAGGAGACGCGTATGCAAGGGGTCCTCATCAGGGAAAAATGGCGATCCTGGAATAATGAATGCAGCCATAGACGTCACAAAATCTTCTGAGCATACTGGTTGGAGCCCAACTTCAGAGATTATGTGCGACCTGGCCTCCAGTGCCAAATTTCGATTCCTCTCCATAATCCCCCTCCAGCCTCTAGGCGATGTGGACGCAAGGTGGTCTATCGCAGCAGGTATGCACATCCATGGCGTGGGGTCAAGAGTCCCCGTCCAATCAAACTCGAGTCTGAATCGACTACCCATCGATTCTGGAAGAGTTGCTCCATGGCTGATGACCAGGGGCCTCATGGATCGTTTGTCTTCTCGAACGTGTAAGAATGCAGAGCCTTTGGGGGTACATAGCCACTTGTGGCAATTCCCCGTCACATATGCTGCATTTAGGACATCGATATCTAGAGGCACCAATCCCGGGCCGTGAGCCGCATCCAGAAGTACGTCAATACCTAGGTTCTGAAGGTCCTTCACGAGTCTCTCAAAGGGCATTCTTATCCCTGTAGGGCTAGATATCGTGTCAATCAAGGCCAGACGAGTCCTGCCATCAACCGCGTCCAGGACCGTTTTAACAATCTCTTCTTCATCATCGAGTGGCAGCGGTATGCACGCGACGATAACTTCGCATCCACTTCTTTGGACGACAGCATCTACTGCATTTCTACAGGCCTGATAAGTGGTATCAGTAACCAAAATCTTGTCACCAGGATCAAGTTCCAATGATCCCAGAACAGTATTCACTCCAGTGGTTGCATTTGGTACGAATGCCATTCCAGAAGGATCCGCATTGACGAATTCAGATAGCCGATTAAGAGCCTCTGACCACAACTCTCTCCCTACATTATCGATGAATTCCACAGGATCCATTTCCATCATTTCTCTAAGGGCCATTTGCCGATTGAGTACCGCCTTTGGACAAGCCCCGAATGACCCATGATTAAGAAAATCAACTTCAGATCTCAAACCCCATAAGGATCTATTGCGCGCATCATATGAGTCAGAAATCATTCTATTACGCTCCAACTATCGGACGACGATAGCGCCCTTCCTATGGCTTCTGGAGCAGTATGCACTAGCGCCTCAGAGATCCTCCGCCTGTCTATGATTCTGCCTTCCAAGTCATGCGTATGGCCGAGTTTGTGAAGTGAAGTCGTAACACCAGCCTCTAAGCCGCAGCATTCCAAATCTTCGACTCTATCGCCAGGCGTCTCTATATTTATCGAGAGCCCATGTTTTGAAACCCAATGTCTGAACGATAACCCGACGGAACAAACCTTGTGGCCATCGACCCAAACCCCCATCATCGCATCATCGCGCTCCCCGTCGATTCCACAATCATGAAGTGCAGATATCACCCAGTCTTCTATCCTCGAGACGATCTGAGGTACACCTCGTTCCACCTTGTCCCATTTTATGATGGGATATACTACGATTTGACCCGG
>DAYJ01000081.1:5639-5891 GCA_002506875.1 Euryarchaeota archaeon UBA40
CCATGCCACGTGAGGCCCCCGCCCCTATCCACGTCAACGGTTGAATACCCCTCAGCCGTAACGCCTTCTCTTCGAGCCCTTGGGCCCATAGTTACAATTTCAGGATGCTCGAGAAATAGGACCGTGTCTGGAATCAAGTCATCAATCCGCTCATCACGGAGTTTACTCATGGTTCGGACAGCTTCAGCGTATCCGATGATATCTCCACGCACCATCCTAGCAATACGCATGATACCGCACAGGGGCCACAGC
>DAYJ01000101.1:0-1971 GCA_002506875.1 Euryarchaeota archaeon UBA40
GCATATTCTAATCATGTTGAATGCCGATGGTAACGACATTGATACACGGTGGAATGTGAATCAGGTAGATTTGAATAGAAACTATGATCATTATTGGAATACTTGCCCTACCACACAGCCAGGCGATGCTGCATTTAGTGAATCTGAAACCCTTGCGAATTCAATTTACATGAATGATGTTGTACCACATGCCGATTTGTATGTTACCATGCATACAGGAGTTTGGATTATGCTGTACCCTTGGGGTAAATGGCCGGAACAACCTTCTGACTGGGAGATGTACCATCATATCCGAGATGAAGTTCATGAGAACATCTCTGATATCCCAATCCAGAATGCGAATCAAGGCCTCTATCCAAATTGTGGAACTAGTAGAGACTATGGCTACGGTGTGATGGGGTATCCCACATTTACTTTTGAGACAGATGATGAGCAGTTCCTTCTAGGGACTATTGAAACGGTATCAGATCGTTTAGAAGAAGAACTCAATGTAATGGAGTATTTGATTGAGAATGTTTGGTATTGGCGAGCACGTCTATCAGTGACTTCGTTAGAGGTGACACCTGGAGATATTTTGACCCTCTCAGTAGATAATCTAGGTCATGCTACGACACTGAATGCTTCTTTGCAATATGTAAATGATGACACAGGGGAGATTCTATGGCAATCTGATAATCAATTTGCTGTAAATGCTACAAATTCTTCGACCATAATCTTTGATGCCTCCAATCTTACATTGACAGAGGATGGAGGTTTTGTTCTTAGTTATCAAAAGAGGGTGATTGATTCCTCTATGTGGGCTAGTGAACCTATTAATTCAACATACGTTTCTTTAGTTGATTCAGAATCAAAAGGCTTTCTTCCAGGCCCATCTGGCTTTCTAGTCATTATTGGGTTCGTTCTAGCAGCTCATCGCCGTAATTCTGTAAGTGAAAGGGATGGTTTGTAAGCCGACCCTGTAACCACTAGTATCATGGATTGGAAGGTTAGTGAGAGAGAAGAGACCGGAGATGTACTTGTTTTACCATTATGGAAAGGGAAAAATAAGCCTGCAAATAGTGCACTGAATGGTCTCCCACGGTCTTCTGTGATAAATACAAAATCTGCATTTAAGTCTCGATTTGATGGTAAGACAGGAAGTAATCTATCTGTTTGGGGAGAAAAATGTAGGGTAGTCCTCGTTGGAATGGGAGACTCGGAAAAGAGTTCTAACAAAGTTGCTAGAGATGCTGGTGCAAAGACCCTGTCATCTTTATCAAAGAAGGATGGTACAAATTTGACAGTACGATTTACTAGTGGTTGGAACCTTGACTCAATGCTCTGGTTTATTGAAGGCATGATGTTGAGGGACTATGCCTTTGTTAAGTATAGATCAAAAGATAGGAAAGAAAGAGAGGAACAAGGAGAATGGTCTTTGGATATTCAGGCATCTAGTAGATACCTGAAAGAATTATCTGCAGGAATTACTCGAATTGTAGGTCGTGTTGAAGGAGTTCATTTAGCCAGAGATTTAGCAAATGAACCACCTAATTATCTCTATCCGATGTCTTATGCAGAGAGGGCCACGGAATGGGCTAAAGACAAACCAAATGTGATTGTTGAGGTATATGATTGGGATGATTTACAGGATAAAGGGATGTATGGACTCATTAATGTCGGAAAGGGAAGTTCAAGAAAACCATGCATGGTTTTGTTCACATTGAATCCAAATGCTAATTCAAAAGAAAGATCGCCATGTATTGTTGGTAAAGGTATCACATTTGATACAGGTGGAATTTCTTTGAAACCCGGTGCATCGATGGATGAAATGAAGTATGATATGCATGGGGCAGCGACTGTTTTCGGTTTAATGCATGCATTGTATGCAACTGGACATAAAGGGAGAGTTAGAGCAATAGCATGCCTGGCTGAAAATATGCCAAGTGCAGAAGCATATCGACCTGGCGATGTAATTCCAACCTATTCTGGAAA
>DAYJ01000101.1:2350-13459 GCA_002506875.1 Euryarchaeota archaeon UBA40
GGGTTATGGAAGTCGGGTGAATTTGATCCGTCATACATCATTGATCTTGCTACTTTAACTGGAGCGGTAGTAGTCTCTCTTGGTCATGAAGCATCAGGACTTTGGTCAAATAACTCAGAATTGTTAGAGAAGGTCCATCAAGCTGGAAATAAAGAAGATGAAATTGCTTGGAAAATGCCATTATTACCTGCATTTGAGAAAGAAATGACCGGCTCAAAGATTGCTGATGTTAGAAATCTCGGAAAGAGTCGTTGGGGTGGCGCTAATACTGCTGCAGCATTCCTCAAACAATTTGTTCCAAATCGAAATTTCGATGAAGAGGGTGAACAGATTCCTTGGGCACATTTAGACATAGCAGGGACTGCATGGGGGGCGACTACCAATGCTATGGTAGGCCATGGTGCAACCGGAATACATGTGAGAACACTTCATACATTGATTACAAATTCTGATTGAATTCTTTAAATCACGAATATTTTGTAGATCATCAGTGACAAGTCTGTTATGTAAACAGCCCTTCGGAGAAATGTGGAATCCGTTAGCGAATATTATGTTAATGCTTTCACTGCAGACAACCAATTCGGTATTGGAATGATATCGAATTGGCTCAGCCTGATTGTTTTGATATGGTTGCTTAGCCTCTCATTTCTAATAATTCGTGCTAATTCAAGCGCTTCAGAGAATCGTTTCATGGCTGTCTTGATTGCTTGTGAAGGATTCAAAGCCGCTTATCACATGAAGAATCTTACACCAAATGGGCATGAATGGTGGTTTATTGATCAATATCTTTGGAACTTCAATACGACCTTCTTCATTTCAGCACATGTTTGTTCAGTAGCGATGTATCTCTGTTTTCCAATCTATTACAGAGTTAAACAACTTTCATTCCTCTACAAGCCATTATTCCAAAGACATGTGTGGTACATAATGCCACTATTGACGATGGTTTTCATGATTATTGCAGCAGATCTCTGGGTATACGAAAATAATGGATGGATTATTTGTTCAGAAGTAGGTGCACTACCTACGTACGAAATGCAAGTTGGAGTCGTCAGTGCATCGATGCAAGAAACGCTCGATTCAATCGGAACTTGTCCAGGAATTGGCGAATGGGCATTTGAGGATGTACCAATATTTGGTTTCTTTATGGTTGCTTTTTCCCCATTCGTATCGATTATTGCACTGTTAATCATGCGGACTTCAATGAAACAATTCGAATCTGAAGAACACCACGACAGTAGTAATCGTTTAACTTCTCGATCCCTATACATTGGATTCCTTGGCAAGGTAATCGGAAATATGCTATTCTTCACTACACTTTTCATTGTTATTCCAATGTTAGGTGGTGGTTTTGGAAATGCACCATCATTCGGTGAAATGCTTGTTAGGGACTTAGCTAACTCTCGAGGATTTACAGATATATTGTATGAATACGCATGGGTATTTACTGGCCTCATGATGCCTTTACCATTTGCATTTGAAGGAATGATGTTTGCATATGCGGCGATGAAAGACACCGTATTGGGTATCGATTCCAAGTTGAGGAGGACATTTCGCAATTCGATTTTCACCGGTTTAGGAGCTATATCATTCCTAGTTGGAAGTGAATTAATGGAGTCATTAATCGGATTCGGAGCCTTAGGAGGAGTATTCCTTGGAGCGGGTATCCTAGTTGTTCGTAAACCAATCATTTCTTCTCTAGATCGTTTTAGCAACAAAATCATTCCAACAGCATTGGACGATGTAGAAAACGCATACTTGCAAGCCTACTCTGCCTCTGGGGCAGATGGAGTGATAACTGAGGCTGAGCGTAGAATCCTTCTTGCTACAGCAGATGCTCTGAACATCTCACATGAACGAGCAGCAGAACTTGAGGATGGTTTTGAACCTAAAGTGGCAGATAACACTCCACAAGTAGCCACAGAACCTACTGCAGTCCAACAATGGACTGATGAAGCCGGGCATACTTGGCGTTCAATGGATGATGGAACGATTATGTGGTGGAATGGTACAGATTGGCAACAAGTGTAACTCAAAAGAGTCAAACCACGTATTCATGAGTAAACCATGAACTCGACAGGTTATGCGACCAAGGCAGATTCTCGGACTAATCATGGTCTTCGTATTCCTCCCATTGAACTCAGGACTCTATCTGAGCCTACTCGGCGGTGAAGACGCCACTGGTCGTGTCCCTGGAAACATCGCATGCTACATGATTCTCCTATTCATCCTAGGAGCAGTGCTCCTTCTGACACCCACTCGGCAGCAGAAATACGTCGCTTATCACGAATCTGAATGAAGAATAGCAATTACAACTCGGTGATTCAATATCGTCTCAGGGATACTGTGAACACTGTATCTAATCCCGTCCAATGTAGCTTCTGTAGAAGCAACATGAATGCGACGAGATGCAGACATCCCTTCCCCGGTTGCCTTCCCTACCGCCTCTTTGACCATCCAATGATGCAGTCTCACTGACGAATCTGAGGCCACCAATGATTGAATCTCCTGCGGTGTACAGAACTCCTGTAATGCGCCTTCTGAAATATCTCGATTCTGAGGTTCACAGTCGATACCAATCCTTTTTCCACCATCAAACAATACAGCCACTGCTAGAGATTCGCTATGTGCAATACTCACCGTAATATCGGATTCTCCATCACTGAATCGTAATCCGTCTGAGGTCAGGTTCAATTCACCGGATGATGGATTCAAACCCTGCCTCTGAAGTAAATCGATGAGGCACAACCGTCCAGCAATATGCTGATTCCTCCGCTTGGGGACCATTCGAGCAATTTGTGAGGGATTTGTCAATGGTAATCCTTCGACATCTAAGATATACTCAGAATCAACCTTCATCCAACAAACATGTACCGATGCTATGCCAGATTCAATCAGATGCGGTCTACCCCGCAGATTCTCATCCCCTATCATGCATCTGAGAAAGTGAATCGCTCGCCTTCTGGAATCGGAGTCATGCCCTTGAGTCGTAGACCCAAAACATGCATCACTACAGCATTATCCTCGTTAACCACAACCGCGTCATGGGTTGTCACACCTTGATCATCGATACTCCGACGGACAGTTCTCACCCTCAATGATCCGGAGAAAGAGGAGACATCCATGTCTAGATGGTCGATGCCTACAGGTAAGGATTCCAATCCATCTACCTCCATGGAAACTAAACCTGCATTCTGTAAGCACCCCTCCACCACCATAGGAAGGAATTCAAGATGCATGCGCTGACCTCGAGATTCTTCGGCAAACAATTCCTGATTTGGAAGCTCATCGCGGCGAAGGATGTGTCCATCAAGACCTCGATTTTCGCCTACATCTACGCCACCAATAACTCCACCGTGGACCTGGAACCGGGGACCATGGAACATCCGTTCATAGACGAAACTTGGACCATGAATTGCTGACGACATGGTAACTTGTCCGAGGTTATGGTCTCCAACCTGCTCGGCGGAACCACCTGACTTCAGTAATCGGACAATCCCTCGATGGTGAATCGTCGGTTCACCAAATATCTCGCCCGAAGAATTTGTGATATCAGTTTCTAGATGACAACGGATCCAGATATGATCGTCGTCCTGTCGATCGAACTCTGCCTTAACTCGAATCGATTTGCTATCCTTCGTTACCTTGACGGGAAGGCCAAATTCGACTTCATCAAAGCCGTCAACAGCACAAAGAGGCCACAATAGAACAGCACCCTCTGCAAAGGCCTCGAGGGCCATGACCCCTGGCATGTATGGTACTCCATCGATAGCGTGATCCTTCAAGTGAGGATGTCGCTCGGAATCTATCACCGTGGAATAGGTCACAGAAGTATAGGGAATTAGCTCCTCAATATGGCCAATTAGCGGGAAACGCATTGGATCTGCAAGAAGATTTGCAACATTCTGTGGGAGGCGTTGTGGCGGTGGCCGGATGGAATCCTCATCGTCAAGTTGACCGAGTTGGCCAGCAATCATGACCATGCGTTTCCCTGAACAAAGAGCCTCATCAGCAAATCTGGAAGCCCCGTCATCTGCCGATATCATATCGATTCCTGCTTGGTCGAACACGGATTCGAATGAACCTCGTGTTGCCATCCCGACATCAGCCCAAGGAGCCCATGCAATTGCGACTGCTCGTGGGGCTTCTCCATGAGCGGCAATTCGTGCCATCTCTACATCGAGTACCTGATTGGCAGCACAGTAACCGAATTGCATCGCATTTCCTTGACGACCTGCAATACTAGTGAATACAGACAGGAAACGCATGTTTGGAAGATCGTGCTCCAGAGCAGAAGTAAGATTACGCCACCCCTGAATCTTGACCTGAAGAACTCGTTGGAATACCTCCGGATCCTTACGTTCGAAAGGTGTAGAATCCTCTATGCCCGCACCGTGTACGATTCCCGTGACAGGCCCCCATTCCTCACTAACACTATGCAGAGCCGAGTGAGTGGATTCACCGTCCGTGACATCCACGCTTACGTAATTTGCTCGATTCCCAGTTGCTCCGATGGCCTTGAGCGTATTATGAATCTCAAGACCACGCAGCCAACGATTCCAAGAATCGTTCCACTGTTTGAGTGACACATGGCCATCGTCGCTCTCCTCGATCATCTTCTCACGTAATGACATACGCTCTGCTTCCAGCTCATCCTCTCCCAAATCGAGGAATCGTTCCTGATCGAGATCTAATGAGGATCTTCCGAGTAGGACGAATCGTGCACCTATGCCTTGAGAACGACGCGCGACCTCGATGATGCTACGTGCGGTTACACCCGCACCACCACCTGAGACAACCCATACGTCGTCATCGAGCAAAGGAGTCGATTCCGTTTCCAGTGCTTCCTCATAGAGGCTTAATCGGTATCGAGTTCCGTCCCTCTCTACTGCGACTTCGCGTGGTCCGCTTTGTTCAAGCAATTCACTAAGGAGCATTTCAGCAAGGGTATCAGGCTCTTCCAATAATCCTGGATCAAGATCGACTGCACGCGACCTGAGATGAAGGCGTTCACGCCCATAACTCTTGATTCCACCATGAGCACCTGCTGCAATCGCGTTGAACCGGTCACCTCCAATCCCATGGCGACCATCAAGAGCTGAAACCGATGCTACAAGTCCATTCTCCACATCGCGGAGGTCCTCATCCAATCCCTTCAGGATACTGAACAGACCAGTGATGGATTGGTCGAGATGAGCGGTTGTTGTCACATCCTCCCAAGGCACGCCTGCAAGACGTACGGGTGCGAGGTGGACGATACCCGCTGGTGGTGCAATCTCACGAACAATACGTGCAACCTCGAGCATCTGATCAGCATTGGATGGATCTGCTCTGAGGATATCCACCTCTCCATCACGCTCACGAATCGGGCCAGTGGAAACACTTGCATCAAAGAAGACCCGGACTGCTTCAATACCGCGATCTTCGAGCAACGAACAGAGTGTCCCTGCAATACCCCATGCATCATCAGTCACGACAAGAGAACGACCGGCTAAATCAATCGGAACAGGGTCCCCCCATGAACATGGTTCAACTTCAACTTGGAAGCGTCGGGCCTCAACAGGGCCTTTCTTCAGCCCCTGTTCAGAAGTAGTATCTTCAACCACATCTTGGACCAATTCGTGTTCTTCCACCGTAGAAGATGTTTCAATCGCATCAATCTCCTCAGTTTCGGGAGGAGCAGCAACGGCCGGAGTTAACACACCACCACCTTCAATCTCAGAACGGACGTACTGAATCACATGACCGAGAGTAGGATAATCACGCAGTTGGAAGGAATCGTCTACAGATAGTCCAAACTTCGAACGAAGATCCGCCATAATCTCTGCTTGCTTGATTGAATCGATACCGAGTTCACCCTCCATATCCGCATCCATCTCAAGGAACTCTGCAGGATATCCGGTGTGTTCCACTACAACTTGGATAATCTCATCATCCATAGAATCAGTAGATTGTGAAACTAGAGTAGATTCGCTCTTTTCCTCGTAATCATTCTCTTCAGGCATTGATTCCTCTGAAGATACAATTACCATATCGACCGAATCATCAGAATCCACCAACGTTGATTCTAATTCCGCAGAAGATACACTGTCGAAGGATGCGATGTAACCTATTACGTGGCCAAGTGTTGGATGCTCTCGGAGTTGGAAGGAATCGTCTACAGGGAGAGAAAACATCTCGCGTAGTTCCGCCATAATCTCTGCTTGCTTGATTGAATCGATTCCAAGCTCCCCCTCCATGTCTGCATCCAACTCAAGGAACTCAGACGGGTATCCCGTCGCTTCCGCGACCACTGAAAGGACTCCTGATTGGATGTCTTTGTTTGAGGGAGATAGAGTCGGAGAGGGAATAGGCTCGGGTGAGGAAGATGTCTCCGCTGGAACAACAGGAGTAGGTGCAGGATTAGAGAGAGGCTCGACTGGAACAGGAATTGCAGAAACAGAGAATGATGGATCGGATATTGAACCCTCAGAGGCTTCGAAAAGGGGCGTATTACCTTGCACTCCTCCAATGAGGTTATCATCAGGATCAAGATAGGCAACGAACTTACGATCAAGGATACGGAGATGGATATTGGAAGCACCGGAATGTGCCTTGACCCACGAATCAATCCTACCAGGAGTGAAGCGAGCAGTGTCTGAATTTGCAATACGACGTAGGAAGGTTAGCGCTATCTGGCTACCAAAACCAGCCCCATGCCGCAAGGCGTATCGGACATCGTGCTTACCACCCATGCAGAGATTGAGTTCACCCAGAGTAGAATCTACATCACGGAAGTTCGCTATCGGAGGAAGACGCCCTGCAGCTAGGCCACGAATTACAATCGCATCTTCTAATCCAACCCCCATTGGATGTCCAGTATAGCCCTTCCCGTTCGTGATTAGAATCCGGGAGGCTGCATCGCCAAAAACAGAGCGGAGAGATGCGACCTCTGCAGAGGCTGAACCCCCGCGAGGAGGAGTGTATGGTTCGTGCGACATGAAGGTCATATCATCGACGAGATCCGCTCGATTGAGACCATGCCGCACCTCCATCCTCGCCACAAATCGTTCCATCACCATCGCCGCATGATCTGTATCAAGACGAGTCGGGTGATACGCACTGTTCGCAATTTCTGCTCCAAGAACTTCGACGTATGGAGTAACCCCTCGCTCAAGAGAATCCTCAGACCTCTCGATGACGAATGCAGCCCCTCCCATGCCGAGAAGCATACCATGTCTCCTAGCATCGAACGGTAGAGCAACCTCACTCACCTCCGAACCCATTGCATGAGCGCCTGCTGCAGCAAAACCGGCGCCAATCCATGGCATCAAGACATCACTAGTTGAATCATCGCCACTGACAATGATGACTCGATCGCATCGGCCAGTTGCCATCCAATCCTCCGCGATAGCGAAGGCTGCAGGAGTAGAAGCGCAAGCGTTGTTAATTGCAAGATTTGGACCGCGGGCACCTATCCAATTAGCAAACTGGCTGTGACCCATTGAAAGAACTTGGAGGAGATACTTACGGTCAAAGTGGCCTCCCTCAACCTGCCCATTGTTCAGAGAATGCTCGATTACCTTCTGCAAGCCGGGAAATACGGATGCAAAGATTACACCTGTTCGATCACGTTCCGCTTCTGGTAAAGACCAGCGGCGAATCATTCGCTTTCCAACACCGTTAACCTGCTCCACAGGTATGAGCGGTAAACCTGCATCTGCAAGTGCCTCAAGACCTGCTGCAAATGCTAGAGAGGTCGCGATATCAAACGCATCGACAAGGTGTGAGTCAATACCATACTGTTCGGCAAGATCGAAGCGCCCGCCTTGGCCAGCAAGCTGTGGGATTGTATCAAGAGAATCCGCAGGCACCAAATTTGCAGTCCCATCCTCCTCCTTCACCAGGCGAACAATACGCTTGTCCAATAGGCGCTGCTTCATCTCTGGAGAGAGTTCTGAAATCAGATTCTGACCGCTCAGGATTGCATCCCATCCACCCTCGTCGAAAACCTCGTCAAGACCGGGTAAGCCAAGCGATACCCCTGATACAACTGGATTACCTCGTTGAATAACCTCTGAACTTGAAGATATGATTACAGTGCCATGATCAATAGGTCGAAGGATTGGTTGAATGACGACCCAATCTACCAATTCCTGGATGGTACTAAATGTCGCAGGATCATCATCTGATACCTCGTGGATTTGACTAGCCTCATCGGCAATCATAGTGAGTGCCTGGGATGTCAAGCCAATCTCATCGAAGGAAACCTGACCTACAAGAACGCCTTCGGGATATGAAACGTGTTTGGAGATGATTTTCCCAATTGATGCCGCCACTCTCCGCTGTGCTTGGAATTCGTCTTCCATCAATCCAGTAGATGCTACAGCCGAAGAAGTAGGGTTCTCCAATGCGGTTGTTGAAACTGATGTAACACCACTTTGAGGAAGAGGCCTGGCACGAAGACGGAGGGCTTCAGCTTCAGCAGAAGAAGGAATACCGGCCTGCAATCCATTCGTCCCTTTTGGCCCGGCTTGGAACTCAGGAGTATGAATCGATGAATCTAGACCGTGGATCTCCGGGACACGCCCCGCTACAGCCAGCATGGCAAGAGCCCCTAAGAAAGATGTAATTCCGCCCGCTTTTGGATGATTAGTGATGTTGACTAAACAGTCATCTTCATCGATAATCTGACTAGCAAATAAGGCGAGAGCACGCTTCGGTCCAACCTCGAGATAGAGGCGAGCACCTGCCTCATGCATAGAACGAATCTGTGAGGTCCACTCCACAGCCGAAGACATCTGAGGGGCGAGTTTCTCTAAGATGGCATCTTTCACATCCTGGCCAGGCTGGACATCATTTGGATAGAATGAACCATCCACATTTGCTGAAATGGGAATCGACGGAAGTGAAATCTCCAGATCCTCAAGGAAACGGCGGAGGGGTTCGTTGGCTGGAGCAACAATACGGCTGTGGAATGCATGACTAGTTTGGAGTTGGACAACCGTTGCACCGCCTTCTTCAAAGAGGCGCATCGCCTCACGCATTGGTTCAGTTTCACCAGCGATTACAGTCATTGTAGGAGAGTTCTTGTTCGCCGCGATAACGTACCCATCGACAGAACTGAGCACCGATTCTATATCCTCAAATGGTGCAGTAATCGATGCCATGATGCCTCGGTCTGGAACCTCCACACTACCCATCTCGGTACCTCGTGCTGCCGCGGCTCTGAGTGCATCCTCAAATCGGAGAATCCCTGATACCATCAACGCAGCATATTCGCCTAGACTATGTCCAGCGACCATGTCAGGATGGATACCATGCTGATTGAGTAAACGCTCCAGCGCGAGGTCTGCAGTCAACATCGCAGGTTGAGTATACTCCGTCTGCTTGAGTTTCTCCTCTGCAATCGCCATCTCTTGTTTGCTGAGTCCAGTTCTAAGCACGAAATCTGAAAGAGGTTCGCCGATGATTTCATCCATCACCACATCAGCTTCTTTCCAAGTGCTTCCTATGATTCCATACCGCATCGAGAGATCGTGAGTCATTCCGACATACTGGCTTCCTTGACCTGGATACATGTGTGCAAGGAGTTGGTTGTCTGTAAGTGGGGGAGCATCAGATACGAAAATGAACTGCTTAGCTAGGAAATCCCACTTTGAACGGTCTTCTAATGAGGATTCAAGCATCGTGAACCGTTTCTCCAAGGTTGCCCAAGAATCAGCAACAAGACCTACGCGAATGCCCTCTGCAACATATTCTGCCGATATCTGAGGTAAGACAAACGAAAGACGGCGGCCTTTAGGAGAATCGTCGAAAGTAGGGCTGCCGTCGAAGATATTACTCCGCGTCTCACTGAGGAGATTCGACATTGCTTCGATGTCGCTAGCGTTCAATAGGAGAAGACCGCCTTCAATGGCTTGAATCTCCTCCCATGTCATTGATGCTGGATCTTCGCTAAAGGCCTCTGCCGCTGCCGTAAGTTCCTTTCTATTTAGGTAATCATTTCCGTCTTTATCAAAGGCGGAAGCGTGAGACAGGAACCCATCCTGATTCGTAATCCCATAACGCTTCATCACACTTGCAAGTACACTGTCAGAGAAACCTGCAGAGGGTTTCATCAGGTAGGCATCTCGCCTCATTCGCCACTCAGCAGCAAGGTTCGCGTGGAACTCAGGATCGAACTGCTCTAAAGCACAATGGAAGTTTGTCCCACCGAAACCAAATGCACTGATAGATGCACGACGGGGGTGACTCTTGGGTGAAGGCCAATCTCTCGCTTCGGTCGGAACGAAGAAGGGGATAGAAGACCAATCGAGACTCGTATTCGGATTCACAAAACCGGCAGATGGCGGCAGAGTTCGATGGTGGAGGGCAAAAGTCGCCTTCAGAAGGCCTGCGGCTCCAGCGGCTGCCTTCAGATGTCCAATCTGACTCTTGATTGAACCAACCCCAACCGAACCAGCCTTCGCATCCCCTCCATACAACTCGGTAAGAGAATTCAGCTCAGTAGCATCCCCGACGATTGTCGATGTACCATGTGCTTCGATCATTTCTACTGTTTCAGGACCGTATCCAGCCTGTTGGTACGTCCGGGCCAATGCTTGCACTTGGCCACGAGTACTCGGTGCAGTGATCCCTTTACCTCGGCCATCACTACTTCCTCCAAGCCCACGGATTACAGCATATATTCGGTCGCCATCAGAAATAGCATCGTCAAGGCGCTTCAGGATGAAGGCGCCCGCCCCCTCACCCATCACGAACCCGTTTGCATCTGCATCAAATGGCGTTGAATGGCTTGCTGACAAAGCACCGATTGCACTGAATTTAGAGAATGTTGCAGGATCCATTGTCCGGTCTGAAGCACCTGCAATCATCAGATCCACCTGACGCGCTTGAAGGAGACGAGACGCGTCTAGAATCGCTGCAAAGGTACTTGCACATGCAGCATCCGTAGCGTAATTCGGACCTTGGAGATCGAGGAGATTGGCAACTCGTCCTGCCACAACATTCGCGAGTTCTCCAGGCATCGTATCCTCATCGACACGAGGCGTCCCCTCAGAGATTGCTTCCTTGAATGAATCAACTGATTCTAGGGGCATTCCTGCCTCAACCGCCTTCCGTGCAAGT
>DAYJ01000003.1 GCA_002506875.1 Euryarchaeota archaeon UBA40
AACAGGCTCCGGTTCCTCAACAGGTTCCGGTTCCTCGACAGGTGCAGGTTCAGGGGGCTCCTGTACCGGGGCTGCGCTGAGTGTGACGCTACGATTGAGGCCTCCTCGTGTTCTTCGAAGAGATTTGTCAATGTCTGGAGCTGGAATGGAGGCCATGGATGGTAGCATCGCTCGCCGTGCGTCCCCTCTGAGGATCCTGTAGACGCCTTGAGCGGACCCAATGCCTAATGTTGCCAAGACAGTGGCGCTAATGGGGTCCATCGGAGTAGATGTAGCGTGGCGAGGTATGTCTTCGTTTCGGGTGGTTCTGCTCTGGAAGTAAGCCATCCTTGTGCGGTTCATTCATATCCTTTCGGAATCGTTGAACCACTAGCGGAGGCCATGCCATGACTGTGCGAGTGGGTAGGAAAGCACGTCGTTTCCTACGCCGCATTCAGAAATCGCGGGAAATCCCTGATTTGCAAGTCATCGCGAATGAAATCCAGAATGAGGTTGATGCGAGAAACATCACCTATGAGGAGGCGAACCAACTGGGGAACCAAATCCAGAATAGAGCCGACATGATTGATGTATCCGGGCTCGTTTACGCCATCAGTGATAGGGATACATATCGCAGAACGCTTGAAATTTATTTGAAGGATGGGCTTCTTACTCGGACGGAGCAAATGCTCCTTTGGGATGAGCGAAGAAAGCTCGGCTTGACACAGGAAGAACACGATCGATTGATTGACAAGCTCATTACCCTCTATCGGAGTCAAGGCCGCTCAATTAGGATTCAAGGTCCTTCAGGAGGTGATTCCTGATGTCTAGAAGTCGAACATTGGTTCTATTCTTAGTGAGTATTCTAATTTTCAGCGTTCTTACACCAATGTCGATGTCACCTGCTAGCGATACAGCGTATACTTCAGGGCGATCAGTGGATGTCGCCATTGACCAAATGGATGTCATCTCAGCATCTGCAGATATCCTTGGCACGCCAACTCTTGCTCCAGGGGATCACGTAATCCGGGTTCGAATTACAAACACTGGAACCAGTATCGCTACCGGTACAATCGAGTTGCTAGAGGGGCCGGATTTCTCATCCCAAACTCCAGTCCTTGGTACGCAGAAGTCCATCTCAGTCCCTGCAGGGGGGTCTGAAGTCCATCTCCTCGAGTTCACAAAGATGAGCGGTAACTCTGCAGTCACAGCTTCTGTTTCTGCGAGTGGTGATTCCGAGCCCTCAAATAATCAAATGAATTTGCCAGCAGGCTTGCTTACTGTATCTTCGACACCTTCGCATATCTCCGTCTCTGATACGATCCCGAATCATGGAACTACTGTGGCTTCTGGGCCATGGGTTGGAAACTGGGTTTTCGCGAATACGGGGAATTTGAATCTGACTGCAGAAGCATCTCTTACCCTCACTCCTGTAGGTGGAGGGGCCTCAATAGACATTGATTCTAGCCAAACAATCGCTCCCGCTGGTTCCTTGGCTTCCACGGCAGGGCTATCTTCAGTCAATCTCTCCGTGGATGCATCGACCTTCCTTGGGACATATGCTCTTAGTGGCACAATCGATATCTGGTCACCTCTTGGCTCTTATCACACTGAGACTATTTCTTCTCGTGATGTGACCTTCACAGATGCTATAGCTACACTTTCGGCCCCCAATAATATCTCAGTATCTCCTGGAAGTGGGACCACGCTTCTTTTCATCTTACAGAATATTGGCGGTGTTAGTGACACTTTCACCATTACCTACTCCGACGTACAAGACCCTGATTGGATGGATACGAGCCTCGAGAATCCGAATGATGGTGATTCAGTGACTATAGCAGCGGGAGAAGGACAAGCGATTACAGCCCCAGTTGATGTCCCATTTGATGCCTCAAGGTCCGACGTAGATACCATTACAGTCACCGCTACGAGTTTGAATACAGGTGAAATTGTAACTGCACGCGCTTCAGTTATGGCTGGCGATTTGTTTTCTTCGGATTTGCAAAGTAATGGGTCAGTTGTCTATGTTGATCCAGGTGCCCCAGCTTCTGTGTTTTACACTCTCAAGAATACAGGAACTTCCCCGGCACATTTCGAAATCGATGCAGGTTTGCAAGAGGTCCCAGATGATTGGACCATATCTGTATCTCCAGATGTAACCGATCTTGTATCTCCTGGTGAGACAAGGTCAATCACAATCGAGGTGACGGCTCCTTCAATTTTGGACCCCCTGGATCCGGACCAACGAAATTCTGCTGGGAGTCGGCTGACTTTACGTGTAACTTCAACTCCCTTACAAGGGGAAGCGGCCCTAGTTGCTAGCAATATTACTGATATCGAGGTTCGTGCTTCAGTCAGTGTCACAATGTTGCCATATGGCGATTTACATTACACGACTAGCGATTTAGAGTTGGGAGGTATGGCAAAAACGCTAGATGTCGAAGTATCATTGATGAGTAATTTCCCCTCTGGGAGTCCGGGTTTAGCCGTTGTAGATCTCACGGTTCTTGCCACATCTTTCACATCCTATGATGGTGCATCCTATGGGTTATCGGAGAATACTCGTTGGGATGCTACCCCTGCGCCTACATCGCTTAATCTTCTACTCGGAGAATCTGCAATAGTCGTGTTATCAGTTCTCGGCCCTACAGCTCATCTTCCTGCACATGGTTTACTCAATTTCACCATTACAGCATCGACTTCTTTGTCAGGTTTAACGGGGATCACCTCTCCTGACACTTCAGCGGTCTTTTCTGTCAATATTGGCGATGTAATCGATGCAGATCTTGCGGACAGTCCAGTAATTCCCGGTTCTCCGGGAGTACAGAGCGATGCCACCCTCCGACTATCCAATATCGGTAACACTCTTTCCAATTTCACTCTTGAGATGGATGAACTTGAGGGGTGGGACCTTATTCTTGTCAACAACGCAGTGACGGGGCTGGTTCCTCAGGTCGCAACCTTCCCAACAGGTTTCGATGTGGGTACTGACATCACTATCAGTGCGACGCCCCCACTGGATGCACGTGCAGACGAAGTCCATCTTGTCAATGTGAATGTCTACGACGAAGATGGACATTTCATGGACAATGGATCCGCTCGCTTCGTTCTTGATGAAGTCATTGACGGCCTACTTGAGCCAGATACAATCAATATGGAGGTTCCAATCCTTGAGAGTCGTACGCAAACCGCGGTATTCCAGATTAGAAATATGGGTAATTCGGAGCAAACATTCGATATTGACATTGGTTCTTTCGTAGGAGGTACTGACTTCACAGTGTCTCCGCTTCAAGATGTCACAGTTCCTCCTGGTGCAAATGTCACTCAAGAGGTCACGGTTACTGCCCTCAACTCAGCACGAGCTGATACGACCTACTCGTTCGACATCATTCTCCTTAAGGACGGTCTAGAGTTTGATAGAACTGATGTGAATGTTCAGATACAACAAATCCATCTTATCGAACTCAGTACCACGGATACTCTGGAGGCAATCCCTGGTGAGGTGGTGACTCTTCAGGTAGAGGCAGAAAATCTTGGCAACCTCCGAGAGATAGGCAACCTGAGTTTTGAAACACCCTTCGGATGGACTCAGACTACTACGACATTCGATATCGAACCTAACTCCGTCGTATTGGGCCTCGAAATCTCTCTTACAGTTCCGGCTCTAACCTCGGAGGAAGTGCCGATGGCTGGGGCGGTATACGACATCCCCATCATTGCTCGTAATACGAGCGATAACATCCCAGTCGGCTCGTTCAATATCACTGTGACTATCAAGCCCGTGTTCCAACTCGTTTTCCTTGATTCGCCTGAGCGAATCGCGAGTATTCCGAATCAGGATCGCTCGATTGGTTACCATATCAAGAATGCCGGTAATGATGCAGTTACTCTCTCGGTGACTTGTACACTGGATTCCTCAAGTGTTAGTCGATGGACGGCGCCTACTTGCCCCGGTAGCCTTGCTCTGGCTCAAGGTGAACAGACTTGGATTAACATGACCATGAGGCCAACTGATAACCGTCATTGGAACAAGGAAACTGGCGGGATGACATTACGCTTCATTCCACAAGGAGATGTTGGGGGGGAAGCAAACTGGACCACGCCATTGATTATTGAGCGCGTCCAGACCGATGATGAAGTCGTCCTTCAGAATTCGGATGGTCCAGTAAAGACTCTAGAAATTGATTGGATGCATGTTCCAGATCTCACTCAGACAGGCGCTCTTTCCTCGAATACATACGAAGTAAGGTATGTTGAGGGAATCCGTCTTCTCAACTCAAGCCTCTATCCTGGTACTATCTGGGATTTTAGTCTAGGCTCTGATCAGACGTCTCTTATTCCAGGCACCGTAACGCCTCTTGGAGAGGCGTCACCCTATGTTCTAAATTCCTTCAATCTAAGGACTACTCTCCCTAGTCCGACGACTATCGCTCCCGGTGATGGTTGGGACTTGGTGTTCGAGTTACATAATCTCGATGAACCATCGTTGGGAATTAACGGGATTACCACCTTCATTGTCAAGCTGCGTATGGACTCTTATGCCGACCCTCAGATTCTTGATGTCAGATTCGAATCGGGTGATCTTGTAGAGGGTACCTCGACTAATCTCATTGTCAACGTCACGAACTCTGGAACTGCAATTCTGCCAGTGAATAGCATCCTCCTAATCTCTTGCAGTGGAGACGTCATAATCAACGGTTCTGAGACGAATTTGATTCCGCCTCTTGGGATTCAGGAGTCTGTCGAACTCACATGGGGTATTGAGGCTGCGTCTCTGCCTTGGTATGAGAATTCAGGATTCTTCGAATGCACCTTCCAATTAACTCTCATTGACGACGTCTATGGTAATGATCTAGCTAATGATGTAAGGGTTGAATCGTTGCAAATCGAGTCTTGGAGCATAGGTTTCCTACCTAGTTTGATAGGTTGTATCCTCGTAATCTTCCTTTCTCTCTTCCTATTCCGGAGGGGTATGGATGATGATGAGCGCGCCCTCTTTGGGTCGGGATATGTGGCGATGATAGGGCTAGGATTGCTTTCTCAAACGGCTATCATCCCTGAGATTGGCCTAATCAGTGTCGCCCTCTCTGCCCTCTGGTTGTTGGCTCTTGCATGGATTGGCTCGGGAGAGTTGCAAGCCATCCACGATGACCGTCGTAAGGCGATGCTTGGCGAGCGTTCTGCTCTTTCTTCTCACGAGGATGAGTTAGCAAATACACAGCGTGAGATATCCTGGGTTCTTCTAGGGGCTCCGATGCTCTTCGTCCTTGTGATGATGATTGATCCGAGTTTCACTGTCGATATGACTGCCCTGAATCTCGGTTCTAGCGCAGTTTACCTTGTTTTGATTTCGATGATGATTATACTCACCATCACCACACTGGAGCGAACCTATGGTGGGCTCCATAACCAACTCGCGGCTCTCGATCTTCGAACGCAGCGAATTCGTGGTATTCTTGAGAGCCGATCGATAGTTCACACATCGGCACCACCTCCTCCTTCTCCCGAAGTATTCACCGATGTTGGAGGTGAAGAGGAATGATGGAAAACAACCCATTTGATGATTCAGGTGTGGGGGGAGATGCCTCATCCCGATTCCTTGAGCAGTTGACTCAACGTTCCGTCCGTGTCCGACACTACCTCTGGAATCATCGCCCATTGAAGGCAAGAAAAGATCTCAGGGAAGCGAATCGCGATGCGGAATTCCTTGAGAAACAAGTGGTTAGGTTACACCGTTCACTTCTCGCTCTGGAGCAGCACCTATCTTCACTTGATGATTTAACAGAAGATGAGAGAAGAGCGATGGGAATGGTGACTGATGGTCTCATCGATCTGGATCAGGGTCATTGGGAATCTGCCCTCGAATCTTTCCGTTCAGCAATTTCTGATTTGTCTGAGTCCGGAGGCCGTGTGAATCCTTTCCTTGTTGGTCGATTCTTCCTCACAGTCGAGGCTCGTTGGCCTGCTGAGATGGAGCATGGACTTCTTCTGCTTACTATTGAGAATCTTGGTACTGACCTACTCCCTCCATTCCGGTTAGCTGCGCCCGCTCCTCCGGACTGGATTGCGGAACCTAAGGCGGCCGAAGTGCCAGCTATACCGCCCGGGGGCTTCATTGAGATGGGTATCAAAATTCATCCAACTGGGACCATCTCTGAAAATCTTGTATTGGCCAAGAGGGTATCCATTGTTACAGGATATCTTGCAGACATGGGCGATCTAACGGTATCCACTCGCATAGAGAATCGGACTCTCAAATCCTTGGAAGGCTTTGTCGTCGATGCTTGGCTCCCTCGTGGGTTTACCGCTAGGCGCCTTCCGTTCATCCAGAATCTTGCACCTGGAGAGGTCGTACATATCAACACTGAAATCGATGCCCGTTGAGCAATTTTGACCAAAATTTCACATCTTCTTTGAAATGCCTCTTGGGGCTACTATGATATACTTCGATGAATTGCGTAAAGTCGGTGGACATACCCATGAACGCAAGTAAGACACAATACAAGAAGAACGACGATGGTGCATCGATCGGGATCGGAGCGATGATCGTCTTCATCGCACTTATCTTGGTGGCCGCAGTAGCCTCTACGATTATCATCAAGACCGCAGAAGAACTTCAGCAACGTGCTGAGGCAACTGGTGACGACACCCGTGACGAAATCTCGGGTAAGCTCCAGATTGTCATGGCCTATGTTTCGATAGATGACAACGCAGGCCCTGCAACCGCTGCCGATGAAGTCACCCTAATTGTCCAGATGGCTGCTGGTTCTGACTCCACTTTGCTTACCGACATCCGATGGTTGATTGTTTGTAACGACGGAACTCAAAATGTTGACATCAACACTGGAGCCCTAGAAGACGCCGGTGGCGCTGCTGGCGCTGCACGTGTATTCGCAGAAGAAATCGACGGCACAGCAATGACTTCTGGCGACGCTGTAGATGCTGGTCAGACCTTTGCAATCGTAATCGATACTGATGATACTGGCGACGATGGTGCTAATCCATCTGTTGATGGATGTCAGGCTGGAGTCGGCGACAACCAAGAGCTTCGACTTATTGTCGATGGCGGCGGTGAAACCTACTCTCAGTTGACTTTCAATTCCATTACTGCTGGATCACTGATTGTTTGATGTGGTTTGTGGAATCGGCCCAATCGCGGGCCGAGCCGCAAGACCGTGAGGTCTATCCATAAGGAGTTGAACAGAGATGGTTGACAGTCAGGAAGGTCGCATGGCTGATCGTTTAGATCAGGCGTCCAAAGTGACGGTTGACCAGATTGACATCCCACCTGAATACCGTCCAACCGATTTAGAAGCCTGGTTGTTCACCCCCGGGGCTACTCGAGTCGGATTCATTGGTACGGGTTCAGGAGATGGTGTTGCAACTGCAAGCGCTCCTGCGGAAACTGCTGTATCCAGCGGTCCGCCGCCAGCAGAACTCCTCAAGTTGCTCGCCGATCGGTTTGAGCGTTTGGAAGCCTCTATTGGCCATATGGAGACGAACCTAACTATCGCTCAGAATTCGACTCCAAGAGTGGAATCAGCAGGGGATGTGATGCATAAGATTGGAGCGGATGGCGAAGTTATTGCCGTCAATTTGGGAGATTCTGATTCAGATGATCTAATCGGCGTCGATGCAACTCATGCTGGGCCAGGATTGTTGGATTTGTATGAGGCCCAATCTCTCGAACTGAATCCGTTCCTTCGTTCCAAGGATGGTGGGATTTCCGGACCTGGAGTCGATCCTGCGAAGATTGTTGCTCTAATCCTCGATCATTTGTCGGGTGTAGATGCAAAGTCCTTCATCGCCGCAGCAACGAAATCTGGTTTCTTGTCTGCTGATGAAGCGAGAACTCTTGGTGGAATTGCATCTCTTGCCGAGGAAGGTCAATCCAAGGGTGGTAACCCTACCTTGCCAAATCGCCCATTGCTAACCTTTGTCGCGATGGTTGAATCGTGGCGCTCTCAATCCAATGTAAAGTCATCAAAGCGATCCTCCTCTGCCTCTGGTGAGGGGGAATGAGATGTGGGTGGTTCAAGCAGCGTTGGTGCGCTGATTGTTGGCACGGTATTCTTGAGTATCTTCGCCCATGCAATGGTTCTAGCTATTGGGAATATGGAACGAATGTCGTCAATCGAGGACCGCGAAGATCCTGACATCAAGGTCCAGATTGTGAATGCAACTTTTACTTCCGGAACACTCTACGTAAATATCACCAATGCTGGAACAGATTCGGTACCATTGGACGAGATATTCTTATCATACGAGGGGGGGACGCCTCGTAATTTCTCTAATTTTTACACCGGTAGCGATTATCTCTTTCCAGGGGAGACTGTAATGGGTAGCACATCAGTATCTGGGACACCCACACGGGCTTATGTGGCATCCTATGGCGTAGGTTTCGGAGCAACCATCCAGTGAGGTGAAATAATGGCAGATGGAGGCGTTTCTGAGATGATCATGTTGGTTACTAGTCTTCTTGTCGCCGGCATCGTTTCAGGTGTCCTCGTAGGTTCTTATGCGAATATAGTAGATGGCATGGAAGGAACAGCATCTCAATCAGAGGTTGATTCAAAGACCAGTGCTGGACTTGTATCTGACCCTATGAATATTGATTGGAATTCGGTGACCAATCAGACTACTGTTAGTATCCAGAATACAGGGACATTGTCTCTAGACATCGATGAGACGTCCATGATGCTCAATGGTTCAACAATGAATGTTACGAAATCCGGTGGCCCGACAAATTGGCTTGCTGGAACTGTAATCAGTTTCACTGTATCTGGAAATGTAACCTTCTCTAGCAACCAAGAGGTGCCCCTCAATGTGATTGTTCTGACTGAAACAAAGTCCCCCGCCACAGGTGCTCATTCATTCACGGAGGTCGTTCGGATTGTCTGAGGATGCCTTCCCGTTCGGTCTGGAACAGGACAGTCTAGCGAATAGCCTAGGTGCAGCGATTCCGAATCGTTCTCTCATGATTGTTGAAGGTGAAGTTGGTGAAGGTAAGAGTCTCATTGGCCAGCGCCTTGCATACGGGCTTGTTCAGAATGGGACCAAGGTTGCATACGTGACAACAGAACTTACCACTCGAGGCTGGCTTGAGCAAGTTGATTCCATCGGCTATGGCATGACCTCAGCTATTGATGATGGGCGTTTTCTTCTCATGTCGAGTTATGGTGTTTTAACCGAGCAGGTAGAGGAGGAAGTGACTCTCTTTGACTTACTCCGAAATGACGGACTTAAGGCTGCAGATTTCATCATTATTGATCGTGCATCTCAACTCCTCCCAGAAGGCGTTGATCCCAAACATCTTCTCACAGAGATTCGTCGATTCACATCTGATGGGCGTACTCTAATGCTCGCTATGGATCCTCATGAAGTCCCGGAAGTTATTTTCCGTGAGATGAAGGGGGCCGCTGAGGTCGTTATTGGCCTGATGTCCCTGACTCAGGGGGGTCAGTTGAAGCGTACTCTGGCAGTTACCCGTTTCCTTCGAGCCTCTGGACCGGTTCAAGCCAGAATCGGTTGGCGTGTCGAGCCGAGTATGGGCTTCATCGTCGATATCACGGCGGTCAGTTGAGGTGATTTGGGATGGCAGACGAAGATAATCCTGAGTTCCAAAAGGGCGATTTAGAATCAGTAATGGCGCGGCACGATCACGTCAAGAGATGGGTTGAGGATTTTGAGGCTCAGCACGGGTCTCGCCCTTACTTCTACGGTCCTCTGGACCGTGGTGCTAAGAGTTTAGAACCTAGAAACCTCATCTATACTCTCAAGCCACCTTTGTTCGCTCACATCTACAAGCCTCCTGATGACGACGAGCAGGGAGCCGGAACCACGCTATGGTTTGGTATTGAACCGGTGCTGAATGAAGAGGAGGAGGTAATACGTATGGAGATTGTAGAACGTCTACTACGTGATGCTCCTAGTGCTCCATCTTTCACATCTGATTCTGAGTTCGAGAGTATTCTCGTGGGTATGATCGAAAAGATGACTACTACGAAGTCCGTAGGCATCCAAGCTGAGGGTTTACTTGGACCAGCACGCGACTATCTTGGTCTTGGTGAGCCTCTAATACAAGTAAAAGAGGAGCAATTAGAGCGATTGAAGTATATCATTATCCGCGATCTCGTGAAGTCCGGGCCGTTGGAAGCTCTTCTTTCTGATGAACAACTGGAAGACATCCACTCGGTTGGTTTACGCTACGTCAACATGGATCACAAGGTGTTCGGTATGGTTACCTCCAACATCCGCTTCCGGGATCGAGAAGTGCTGACTCGCTATCTTCGTTCAATGTCCGAACGTATTGGCCGCCCGGTATCAGATAGTAAACCGATTATTGATGGTGCACTTCTCGATGGTTCTCGAATAAATATCATCTTCAGTGACGATGTATCGATGCTTGGACCATCGTTTACGATTCGTAAGTTCGCTGAGGAAACCATCTCGTTCACTCAACTTATCCAATGGGGTACGATGTCGGCCCAGATTGCTGCATACATTTGGCTATGTCTTGAGAATGGTATGTCACTTCTCGTGTCAGGTGAAACGGCGTCAGGAAAGACAACAACGCTCAACGCGATTCTTCCTTTCATTGACCATAATGTCAAGATTTACTCTGCAGAGGATACTCCTGAAGTGAAGGTTCGCCATCGTCTTTGGCAACGTCTCGTTACTCGCGATTCGAAGAACGAGGATTCTCGCGTCGAAATGTTCGATCTTCTGAAGGCGGCTCTCCGTTCTCGGCCTCGCTACATCATTATCGGTGAGATTCGTGGAGTTGAAGGGGCTACAGCCTTCCAAGCAATGCAGACTGGTCACCCAGTGATTGCAACTTTCCACGCATCTTCTATTGTCAAGATGATTCAGAGATTTACGGGAGATCCGATTAATGTCCCCGCCCGTTTCTTCGACAACCTGAATTTCGCTATATTCCAAGAGGTAGTTGAAGCCCCAGGTGGTGGAATCGCACGACGTGTAACTGGGATTGACGAGGTTATCGGATACAACAAGTTCGCAGACGGTATCCTTACTCGAGGTATGTTCGAGTGGGATCCTGTATCCGACAAGCACTACTTCCGAGGTATGTTCCAATCTCATCTGATGGAGAATAAGATGGCGCCAATGATGGGTTTCGCTAACAAGCGCGAAATCTATGATGAAATGGAGCGACGGACGGAAGCGATTCAGAGGATGGTTGACCGCGATCTTACTCATTACGACGATGTCTTCGATTTGCTGGATGTATACTATCAGCAGGGCTGGGAGCAGTTCTCCGCTGCTATCGACACCTGGGTAGGAATCAACCATTGAGTAGGATTCGGGGGGCAGCAAATGGAACGCCTCCCAACTTGGCAGATTTCCATCCGGCGTCTCGGTATGCCGGTCGCCTCCTACGCCATCCAAGTAGTTCTACCTGCAACTGTGTTTGGCCTCATCTTAGGGGCTGTCATCTTCTTCTTCGCCTCTTCTTTGTTTACAGGGGCTTCAGGGATCCTGCTTGCGTTGCTCTTCCCTCTACTTAGTGGGGGGGTGGCAGTGGTATGGCCTCTGATTCAGACTCAACGTACAGCGATTGCAATCGAGCGTGAGATGCACATGTTCATCACGCGGATGGGAATACTTTCCTTGGGCGATGCTGGTGCGCAGTCCATGTTCGATATTCTGAAACAGATGGGGGACTATGGTGCTCTTGCAGAAGAGGTACAGGCAATTGAGACGTTAGTTGAACGATGGCATACTAATCTCCCGGAAGCGGCTCGAATTGTTGGTCGGCAGAGTCCTTCGCCTATTTGGGGGGATTTCCTTGACAGGATGGCATTCTCTGTCGAAGCAGGTCAACCCCTCGAGGAATTTATGCGTTCAGAGCAAGACACCTTCCAAGAGGAGTTTAACACGCTGTATGATACCCGCCTCGAAGCTGTGGATACACTCCGTGAAATTTACATTTCAATCACTACGACTGGCATGTTCCTTCTTGTTGTAGCAGGGATTCATCTCGTGTTATTCATGACAGGGTCATTAGACGATGACCCTTGGACAGTACTTGTTCGTATTCGCTGGATCCTTCTCGCTGCACTCATCTACAGTTTACTCCAATTGTTTGGCCTGGTTTTCTTCATTGTTCTCATCCCAGACGATGATTTGTTCGCGAGGAATAATGTAGCAACTCCTTACATAATTCGTATGCGACGTACGTGGGCTTTGGCTACAATAATTGGACTAGGAATCATCCTTTCCATTTTCACTGCCGGTTTCGTGGTAGATTACACCTTTATCGCTGATAATTGGGACCGCTACGGCCTGCTATCTATCGCAGTAATTGTGACTCCGTTTGCTTTCCCTGCCTATCTAGTCAGTCGAGAAGAGAAGTCGGTCCGGCGGCGTGACGAGTCATACCCTGGATTCATCCGCGCTCTTGGCGGAACGGCTCAGGCTCGCGCAGCTGAACCGAGCGCTACGGTTCGTGCATTGAAAGACATCGACTTCGGCGCGCTAAATGCCTCAATCGACATGCTGGAGAGGCGTCTATCAATGCGAATCAATAGTGATAATTCTTGGACATGGTTTGCTGCAGATACAAACTCGATGATGGTTTCACGTTTCATTCGAATCTATCTTGAAGGTGCTCAAACGAGTGGAGAACCTGCAGGTGTAGCGGAACTTGTATCCAAGAATACGACGAATCTTTTGTCACTTAGGCGACGTCGGGCCTTATCCTCGGGAACGATGCAGGGTGTTGCGTTTGGTGTACTTATTGCAATGATCACAAGTTTGAACATCACAATTTCCATCGTTCAAGGTCTAGGTTCATCCATTAGCGGTGTTGCACAAGGTCTCGTTGGGACCGATGCATCTGCCATCCCTGCTATGGCAGGTGGATTCGGACTTCCAGTCCTCGACGACAGCACAGTTGTTGAGCAGAATATATTCCTGTTCAAAGTCCTCGTCTCTATACTCGTGATATTCATGATTATGGTTCTCGGTCTTATTTCAGCTAGGATTCGAGGAGGTGGTATCGCATTATCAGTTGGTCAAATGATTACGATGCTTTGGGTTGCTGGTTTAACCAGTTTGTTGACCGCAGTCCTACTCGATGCGTCCATCGGTTTGTTCATCTCTAATGCTGCGAACTGATTAGCGACGCCGTTCTTCAGCAATTCGCTTTTTCGTTGCCGCCCATGAACAGATTGGGCATTGTGTCAGGTCATGATTACGGGCAGGACAGTACTCACGTCCAAAGAAGATGATCTGAAGGTGACGAGAGTTCCATGTCTCTCTCATGAAGACAGCTTTCAGATCACGCTCCGTGCGTTCCACGGTGCTGCCATTGCTCAAACCCCACCTTGCGGCAAGTCGATGGATGTGTGTATCAACCGGAAAGGCAGGAATGCCGAATGCCTGTGCCATGACGACACTCGCTGTCTTGTGGCCTACTCCTGCAAGTGATTCCAAGAATTCCCATTCAGGGATGATGCCATGGCCTGAATTGATAATTTGTTCAGCCATTCGCCGTAGATTTTTCGCTTTGGTAGGAGCTAGTCCAATTTCACGTATGATTTCTTGAATCTCCACGACATCTAGTTTAGCCATTTTTTCGGGTGTCGAAGCAGCAGAAAATAGAGCAGGTGTTACTTCGTTGACTTTCTTGTCTGTTGTTTGAGCTGAGAGCATAACAGCGACCAGTAGCGTGTATGGATCGGAGTGATCCAGTGGGACTGGAGTTTCAGGATAGAGTTCGTCCAGCATCTGCCCGATGCGTTCCGCTTTCTCTATTCGTTTCATGATCGCCCCTCAATCATCCGTTGCTCAATTTCTGCACCGGTCAAGCAGTTGAGAATATCGTTACTCTCAAGCCAACCTTTTCGGGCGATTTGTACACCAAACCACACATCACTGAGCCCCTGTGGAGCATGGGCATCTGGATTGATTACAATTGGCACACCCTGCGTTTTTGCATATTTACAGAGCCTCCAATCGAGATCCAATCTGTATGGGCTCGCATTAATCTCACAGGCTTTGAGGGCCCCTTCTTGATTCAGTTCACCCATGCGCCTAAGGACTGCATGCATGTCTACTGGAAATCCATCTCTTCCTCCAATGATACGGCCAGTTGGATGCCCTAGTATAGTGAAGGTAGGATCCTCAATTGCACGAATCAGCATCTCTGTATTTTCTATCTCGTCTCGATTTCTCCAAGAACCGAGAGCATGAACGCTACCCACAACGTGGGAGAGATTTCTACGAACATTTTCCGGGTAGTCTAGCTTCCCATCTGCGAGAATGTCGCATTCGGATCCATGTAGCAATCGAAAATCGACTCCTGAATCGACCCATTTTTCGTTAAGTACACGTATTTCTTCTCCCTGTTCAGCGACTTCCTCATTTGGAATGCCTATACTCCTCCCTCCGATATTCAGTGCCTCGGAATGGTCTGCTATGCCGAGGAATTGCCAGTTAAGATTCATTGCAGCCTCTGCCATTTCCTCAAGAGTTGCAGTTCCATCAGAGGCCGTGGTGTGGTTATGTAGCGCTCCATTCACTTGTGCTGGTTCAATTAAGTCAGGGAGATTGTCCGACATTGCGGCTTCAATCTCACCAGTGTCTTCTCTCAATTCAGGTGGCACCCATTTCATCCCGAGGTGGGTGTAAATGTCCGATTCCTCAGAGGCGGGTAATCCGTGCTCCTTTGCTGCTTCGTAGCCCTTGGAATCACCAGCCGCATCTACAGGAAATAACCCAAACTCATTCAATCGGAGTCCAAGGTCTAGGGCCCGTTGCCGCATTCGGACATTGTGCTCCTTGCTTCCTGTGAAGTATGCCATGGTGTATGCAAAGACGTGTGGAGGGACAAGACGAACTTGAGCGTCAATTGTTGAATTAGCTTCCAATTCCTCCCAAGCATCTCCACCAAGGGCGCTGAGAACGGACCCATCGAGTGTTGTGGAGGGGGCGTGGTGATCGAATAAGGTGGATTCAAGAATCAGGCTGACTTTTGAATCACCTGCGCCCTTAACCTCAGCAACTCCTGGGATGGATATCAGGGCCTCCATTACATCCTGCGCATCCTCAAGATTGACTGCAGCGACAACATCAAGATCACCGATTGATTCCTTACGTCGACGAGCAGATCCTGCAAGTTGTGCTCTTTGGACTCCTGAAATTGTTGCAACTCGAGATTCAAATGCCTCTCCATACATCAGGCCAATATCCAGTCGCCTTCGTCCGGTGAATCGTGCTAGGAGATTGATGCCTTCGATGATTTTCTCTTCCATCTTCTTGCCCATTCTGGGAAGTGATGCTAGCGCCCCTTCCTCAGCTGCTGATTGAAGTTCTGCGACGCTTTCAATTCCGAGTTCGTCGTAAAATTGCTTTATTCTCTTTGGGCCTAGTCCTGGAACGCCGAGCATTTCGATAAGCCCCCTTGGGACACGTTCGTACAGCGATTCAAGATCGCCCCAAGTACCTTCACTCAGGGCTTCGGAAATTAGTCCAGCAATTCCCTTGCCTACTCCCTTGATGTCGGTCAATGTCCCGGCTTCAATCTCGCTCCATAGGTCACTTTCATGACCGGATAGAGTACGAGCTGCGTTTTCATAGGCTCGAATCCGGAAAGGGTTCGCACCTACAAGTTGGAGAAGTATCCCTACTTGTTCAAGGACTGAGATAACCTGGCTTTTCGAGAAAAGAGGAGGTTCTTCTCTCCGAGTACGCGGGAGGCTCCACCCGTGGATCATCGCCATGCAGGAGACATTTTGCCGACGGGTCTTGAAGCATCGTTTAGATGAGGGTTGAGGGGGGGATGGGCAACATGGGACCCACCCCCCTCCTCGTGGGGGTCATTTCAGAGATCGGTAGCCGATCTTGAATCTCATTCCTCAGACTCGGATGCCTTCGTGTCCATGGTCGCAGCGTACCACACCATTAGTCCGAATGCAACCTTGTTGACTGAATCAGCCAGGTTGTAGAGGATGTTAAGGAAGTCAAGATTCGGGTCAGTTCCGGTTCCCATGAAATATCCAATTGGATAGATGGCCCATCCAACAGTCAGGATGATTGCCATAGCGCGGAAAGCGAACTGAGTTCCTTCAGAAGCGGTATCTGCTCCTTTCTTTGCATCGCCTGCCCATACCTCATACATGATGTAGAACCAAGCGAGACATCCGATGATCAGCATTGGCATCTCGGGTGCGTGACCAGCTTCTCCGAGGAATCCACTGATCAGCATGATTAGGGATGCGCCAAAGAGGCGCCAGAACAGCATGGCAGTAGCCGCACCGACAGCAGCCAGAATTAGGTAGAATTCAGCTACTTGGAGTGGGACTGTGATGAGCCAATCGACGTACCTGAGTACTAGGGGGCTCTGGCCTGCGCCCAAAGCGTATGTTTGCGCCCATGCCTCTCGCATGTATGTGTAATGGTACCATGCAACACCGGTAACCAGTGCTGCAACAGTCATCGATGTGCGCCACTTGGGGGCAACACTTCCACGCTCCATGATGAAGAATGCAGTTGCTGCAAACATCATCGCTGTAGCGATCCAGAAGGATGCACCTACGGTATCATCCTCTCGCAGGAGGCTGGTTTCAGCAGCAGCTGTGCCAACCATTGTCAGGGCAGTCAACAACAGCGCAAACATTGCGCCGCTTCGGCGTGTCAGGTTCAAAGGGTTCTTATTTCCCATGAACTAACTCCCATGCAGTATAGAGTATAAACAGGTGTTAGTGGCCCTACGCGTTGAATCATCAGACGTAACGCTGTTGATGCTGGCAGAGGTATCAACTAAAGCCCAATTGAGCACCTCGCCAGAGTGGTCAGGATAATGCTCGAACTCGCTGAGTCCATACTATCTTGGTCTTGCGGTACGATTGTAGTCATCTGGATTTCGATAGGCACCCTTGCACGATCGGTAAGAATGGAACGCATTGCGCATAATGTCGTCACACTGCTATGTTTCCTAACGGCCGCCGGGTTAATCATTTTCGATCGCCTAGGGGAAGAGTTCTGGGATACGGAACCATTGGCTAACTTCCTTGCTCTCATGCTTGTAATCCTAGGAATAGTGGGCCAGATTATTCCGATTAGAGGTGAAGAGATTCAGGGTGAACCCAATCCACATCACCTGATGAAGGCACGTAAAGAGAGGGAATCTGAGGAGTAAATCACTCTAGGTGCCTTATTATTCGGCTTCGCTAGCCAATTTCTCGTCGATGAATTGGCGCATGTATTCAGGTAATTCTCCGTTGAGGAACACGACATCATTGACTTCATCGAGTTTCATCAGTGAGTAATATATCTGCATGGCAGTCATTGGTGTACTTCCACAACCTGTGCAGCCGCCTTCTAGTGAGATGGTAACTATCCCATCTGTGGTGTCAACGACATTTACGATTCCATCATGGGCATCGAGCACAGCCTGAACAGGGCCAACCGAATCCAAGATGAGTTGCTTGTCGACCATCAGTTATCGGAAGTCGTCCCCCTCTATCAATCAACGCCTCTGTGAGCCTAGATTCTAGCCATCCGTCATTTTATTGATGGCTTGAAACAAGGGGGGGAATGGTTTTGCTTGAGATTCCAATTAAATATGGGTCCAATGTCGCTGTGAGTCATAGGTGAATGAAATGGAACCAGAACAACTCGCACAGATAGGTATTGCACTCGCCGTCTTCGGCCTACTGACCGCTTTCTTGCTGTATCGGCGTAACGATTCAATCGTGATTGACAACGAGGTTGTCGCAGATATCACTGGTCAGATTCAGCGTGGAGCCATGGCCTTCCTCGGAGCTGAGTATCGCTATCTTGCGATTTTCGTTAGTATCGTCGCCCTCCTACTTCTTGGTGGAGGAGAGATGAACGATGCTCTCGGTTGGGAAACAGCAGCTGCCTTCCTCTTTGGAGCTCTAGCCTCTGTCCTTGCCGGTTACTCCGGTATGAGGAGTGCAACTTCAGCTAACGGGCGCACAGCAATGGCTGCCAAGAATGGTGGCCAAGCTGAGGCTCTTGAGGTATCCTACAATGGTGGAGCCGTGATGGGTCTTGCCGTGGGTGGTCTTGGTCTTCTCGGCGTCTCTGCAATGTACCTCTGGCTCGGCCCCTATGGTTCCGATCCGTCCTTCGATGCAATTCCATACATTGCTGGTTTCGGCATGGGTGCATCTAGCATTGCTCTTTTCGCTCGTGTAGGTGGTGGAATCTATACCAAGGCTGCTGATGTAGGCGCTGATCTCGTCGGTAAGGTTGAGGCAGGAATTCCTGAGGATGACCCTCGTAACCCTGGCGTAATTGCTGACAACGTTGGCGATAACGTCGGCGATGTTGCAGGGATGGGTGCTGACATCTTCGAGTCCTTTGTCGGGTCTATCATTGCCGCAATGGTCATCGCAGCCGCTGCTGGGGCTACTGCTAAGTCTGCTGCTGTAGCTGCTGTAGGTTCAGGGGATCTCGCAAATGCCGTTCTCCAAGGCGCCACCGCTGAGTATCAGGGTGCTTTGGTTCTCCTTCCTATCGCTCTCGCGGTAGTCGGATACTTCGCCAGTATCATTGCTGTATTCTCTATGCGTGTGCTCAAGAATATGGGCGATGCTGCTGCTGCTCTTCGCTACACGACATTCATCGGTGCCGGACTTTTCTGGGTTGGTGGATATCTCATCATGGGTCCATCCGGAATGGATATGGAAGCTTATGCTGCTGCTGCAGGAATTGAGAACGCCTTTGGTCCACTATACGCAGTTATTGCTGGATCGGTAGTAGGGATTCTCATCGGTCTTGCAACAGAGTACTATACTGGGATAGAGCCAGTCATGGGTCTCAATGTCCGTGATATTCCATACATTGGCGAGATGTCCAAAACAGGTCCTGCGACTAACGCTATTGCCGGTTTGTCTGTAGGTATGAAATCGGTCTTTGTTCCGATTATCTTCATGGCTATTGGCATCTATATCGCGAATGACTTTGCAGGGCTCTACGGTATTGCCATGGCTGCGATGGGTATGCTTGCAACTGTTGGTGTCACGATGACCGTTGATGCTTATGGCCCGGTTGCAGACAATGCCGGCGGCATTGCCGAAATGGCAGAGATGGGTCCGGAAACGCGCGAGATCACCGACTCACTTGACGAGGTTGGCAACTCGACAGCTGCCATCGGCAAAGGCTTTGCCATCAGCGCCGCGGCACTTGCCGCGCTGGCCCTGATCAGCGCCTATATTGCTAAGGTCAGCAATGGTGACCCGACCTTTGTCCTGGCGATCAACGATCCGATGGTTCTTGTCGGTATGTTCATCGGCGGTATCTTCCCGTTCCTGGTCAGTGCGATGACCATGACCGCGGTGGGCGACGCCGCCTTTGACATGATTGTTGAGGTACGCCGTCAGTTCAAAGAGATCCCGGGCCTGCTGGAAGGCAAGGCCAAGCCGGACACTGCACGCTGCGTCGACATTGCGACCCGCGCTGCACTGCGCCGGATGATCCTGCCCGGTTCGCTTGCTGTTCTGGCCCCTGTTGTCATCGGTTTTGGCCTTGGGCCAAAGGCGCTTGGCGGCATGCTGGGTGGCGCGCTTATCTGCTGTGTGATGATGGCACTGATGATGGCGAATGCCGGCGGCGCATGGGACAAT
>DAYJ01000060.1 GCA_002506875.1 Euryarchaeota archaeon UBA40
ACACTGTTTTAGGCACAATTAGCCTTCTTAAAATATCATTAATAACTAAAAATATCATTAAAAATATCATATAATTTTAAAAATATTACATGAAACTGCCACATAACAGGCATCAGGATAACGATTCCGCCACTGAACGCTCCCACTCTAATGCATCCAGAACACCGTATCCAAGGCGATCATCGTGCCCCTCATAGTCTGAATTAGCGGACTCCATCAGAGCAGTTTTCAAGAGATTACGTGCTTCTTCCACACTTTGCTCTTCGCCAATTATTTGCAACTTATCGCCATGTGCTTCAAGGATGAGAGCAAGTGCTGCTGTCACAAAGACAGTAGAGACAGAACTACCGCTACTAGACGCGTATGGTACACCTAATTCTGGATTATTTGTGGAAATGATATCCTGCCCAGGTGAAGCAACCTCCGGTTTAAGATTTGGATCTGATCTTGCATCTCCTTCAAACACTGCTGAACCTCTAGATCCATCTACCCAGATATCACCTGTTCGAGTGCTAGCAGCAACAGAGATTACACCCTCCATGGCACCTGGAATTGAAACATCACTAGAATTCTCTCCTCGATTCCCAGCAGCTGCAACGATGTAGGCACCAGAAGCAAGTGCATCCTCTACCGCGGATACGGTAGGGCCACTAATCGCCATTGATGGGTCAGCTTCCCCCCCAAGAGATAGGCTGATGATATCGGCCTTCTGCACCCTCCAACACCAATCAATAGCCTGACCAACTGCACCGTCATCAATCGAATATCCAGTAGGTCCAAGAGCGGCTGCCACCGAAAGCGTGACCCCTGGAGCGCCACCTTGGAAAGCATCCTCTGCGATGAGAAGTCCTGCCATCATGGTCCCATGATAATCGATTCCATGATCAATAAAATCTCCATTTTCAGGGTTCACGATATCCAGAAAACCACCAAATTTAGCATCAATGAAAGCAGGATGGGAACGATCCACACCGGTATCCACCATGCACACGTGGATTCCACTACCATCCAACCCTATGTCCTGTAAATTCCTCAATTCGGTATCTTCGAATGCCCACTCAGATGTGGGGATAAGTGGGCCAAAAAGGATTGATTCCACCAAAGGATAACTGAGGACTAGAATGGACAGGACGACGACCATGATCCCTGAACGCCACGTCTGAAAAGGTGAACCTTGAGGCACACTTAGTGGGCTTTCCACAGGTGAAATATACGGCTCGTAACCCGGTGCTTCCCGATCGATGACCGTCATCATCCCAGGTTCATCTGGCTCTGGAAGGAGTTCGACCCTACGCCCATCAAGACGCATGGGCTGTTTCCCTCCGCCAGAGTACTTGGATGCGCGTCCTTACTCAGAACGGCCGGCGGCCACCACGAATCTTCGTGCCACCATAGAGTACGAATCCAACAAGGACAATCACCACAAGCGGCAACCAGTTTGACGTTTCTTCGACACCCTGTGCACGCAGAGTTTCTTGGATATACAGAACCTCAGGCTCGTTCTCTAGGACTAGATTTGTTGTATTGACTGATACTTTAAACCAAGGGGAGGTCCCAACAGGGTCATCAGTATAATCCACCATGAATGTGAAAGTCATATTTTCACCAGCTGGAATCGAGGCAACATCAATCAAACGAGTATCTTCCATCGGAGTTGTACCTTCTGCTCCAGGCGTCCCACTCAGCCGAACAAGCTCAATCACTGCATCATTAGCTTGAACCAATCCAGTATTGAAGATCGTGACAGAGTAGTTGTGCATGGTGCCTTCGAGAGGCTGACTTGGTTCGCTTGACCAATCTTCAAAGAATGTCAAGATCGGCCGTGCTACTCGAAGAGACATCGTCTCGGTTGAAGACACAGTACCATCTTCTGAAGTCAAGACGACAACAAGATCGTAGGAACCAGCAGATTCGTTCAACGGAACAGACACATCAAGGGTGTGCATCTGAGATGATCCAGCACCAATAGAGGTGGAAGATGAACTCAAGACCGTCCAAGATTCAGGTGCCATCGATGTAATATTGACATCGACGGTATCGTCGCCATTCCCATCGTTACCAATCACAAACTGGAGCATTGTGGTCTTTCCAGGCTCAACGCCATATTCCGTCTTAATCGATCCATCTTCGAAGTCGATTGCGTAGGTTTGTGGGATGCGCACAGTGGTCCGCTCGTTGAAGACCGAACCGTCCGATGCCTGGAATCTCACTGTGAGTTCCTGGCCCAAATCATAGTGACGTGCTGCAGACTGGTTTGGAGCTGTTAGACGCACCGTAATGGATTGACTCATATCATCATCAAGGCCGAGGGTGAGGCTCAATTCATTCAGCCAAGCATCAGAGGCAGAATCATCACTCTGGGATGCGTTTCTGAACTGAACGGTCCACACGCCTACATCTCCGCCAGATACATCTCCAATTACAGTATATGTCTCGACGGCTACGGTTCCTTCGAATACTGCATCATAGGTGAAAGTCGCTGGAGTGTATTCTGCACCCGACTCCTCAAACAAAACATCACTAGCCCCATCAAGTTCCTCTGCAACACCCGTCACTGATGCGACTGTTACATTGACAGTACGGATAGAACGGCGTGTGAATTCAAGCATAGTGTCAGGAGACTCTTGAGATTCACCAATCGTAATCCCCTGCCCTGCAGAGTATTCCATATCACGATCACGTTCTGTCGTGTGGAATTCACTCTCAATAAAGACAGAACCCGCTGGTAGAAGAAGATTCAACTCCCCATTGGAATCAGCAGTAAGGTTCCATCCGGCCGACTTTGAAATCATATTGAAACTGATTGATGGTACCGAAACCATTGGTGCATTTGCAACTGTAGTATCGGTGAGAGTATGCTCTGATCCATCGAAATCGAACCACTTGGTCTGAATCAACGCCATTCCAGCATTCTCAAGAGTGATATTCACTGAACCACCGTCGGAAATCGAAGCATCGAGTGCAGCGACTCCAACCTGTGATTCAGAGAGGCTTCCTTGACCCGCATCATAGGTGACATAGACTACCCAATCTCCAGGCTCTATTGTTGCCGACCATTCACCAGTCCAGATACCGTTTTCCATGACCTTATCAGGAGTAACCGCTGCACGCTCAAACCCAATAGAAGGATAGAGAATAATCTCAGTATCTGCTGCAATCTCGTCCCAACGGCTTGAAGGTAAGATATCGACAATTCCACTCACCTGTACCTCGCCTGCATCCATCTCATGGTCTGTGCTAACTGGTATCGTGTCAATCACGAAGTATTGGTCATCTGCAGCGAAACCGGCCTTGTCAAAGGTGACTGTGAAGTCCATCTGTGCTGGCACGAAGAGCGACCACGTTCCATCCTGATTACTCACTGCGTCCCATACTGCACCTGTCTGATTTGATGTCAGTGTGACATTAACGTCAGATACACCTTCAGTGGCATCGTACTGATCGTCGTTATCAAGATCCCAGAACAGATTACCACCTATCTGCAACCATCGATCGGCCTCGACATCTATCTCCTCGCTGCCGTTGTTACTCGTCAACTCACCAATCGAGAAAGATTCCACGACCCAACGGGTCTGGCTGTCTGTACGGTTAATCGATACCGACCAGTTCCCGGGATAAAGGTGGACATCTACAAGCCCATCCTCATCTGTCGAGGAGAGTTGGACATCACCGAGCCCGTCACCGCTTGTGGCAGTAAGGACGTATCCTGAAAGTGCTTGATCATTCGAAGCATCAGAGAGGTTCAACACATAATGTGCGGACTGAACGGTCTGGATATCCATCTGAACTGGAGCAGTTGATTCGTTAACCGTCACAAGGGTACGGTAAATCGCCATCGGATCCACACCTATAATGTATGGATCAATGGAAACAATCCATTCACCTTCGGGGATATAGCCGTTGTAGAGGCCAAATTCGTCCACATAGCGTATGAAATCAGGAAGCTCTCCATCTGCAGAGATAAACGACACAATCCGCTGTGCTACCTGACCGCCTGAAGTGTTGGTCAGATTGATGTGTGCTAGCCATTCAGGAGCAAGTTTGGCAGAGAGAACCTCCGTTCCGTTGCTAAGACCATAGACGACACTAGGCGCATCTCCAAAGAATACGGTATTCCAAGCACTTGCGTTCGCAGGATCCGATGCGTTTTGAGGATCGATGAGAAGGTTGTACGCTCCGGCTTCAACGGAGATAACTGCAATGCCTTCACCAGTCCACTCCGGACCATCGGCACTAACATTGACGAGGACTCCATGAGTAGAACCTGCAAGAGGTACCAACTGGAAATCTAGTGTCCGCATGGTACCATTTGACTCGTTTCCATCCATTGAGTGATCAGTGAAAAGGCGAACCTCCACTGTGATGTTCTCGGGATAAGTCATGAGATCATAGGACTCGTTGTCACCTTGGTGATCTACAGTTAACGCCTCAGCATTGAGGCGGTCATCGAGTACAGTCAAGGTCCAGTTACCTGGGACAATTTTGCCACTAAAGCGACCGTCTGGATCCACTTCAAAGACAAAATCACCGGAATGATCGTCACTCGTGGCAACGACCGTAATCGGACGGAAGTCCACGATGCCAATGTCATACTGATTACCAACGCGATTCATGTCTACTGAGCCGCCAATAAGTAGGCTGGAGGCAGCAGTCATATTGAGGTGCATGTCTTCACTAATCGTATGCTTCTCAGAGAGGGTTAACTGAGTTGCAACTGTGACGAATGTAAAGTTCACTTCCGCTCCAAGTGGTAGTAGCATACTGAAATCGCCACTCGAGTTAGTGAGTGCGTTAACTTCGTTGGAACCCCATCGCGCCGTGATCTCGATGCCAGAACCAACTGCCCGGAGGTCTTCGCCAGCTTCGGGCTTGTCCATGTTATTGTCTACGAAGACCGTGCCTGTGACCACCGTACTAGGTAGATACTCAAACTGAGTAACAATGAGACGATTCTCCTCATCCGAATCAGTTAGATCGAACTCAGCAAAGAACTGACTCGACTCATTTAGGTCATGATTCACAATCCATACGCCGGGTGACAGCTCAATGTTATACTCGCCCGTCTGAGCATTGTAATTGGCTTCGATTGGTAGAAGACCGTCCAAGTAAGCGTTCTCAAACTCAATACTATCATTTTCCTCAAGCGTAACTGCTTCACCATCCTGTACTAGGGTGAACTGAACATCCCAAGTAGGAGGCAATGGATTGGATAACGTGATGTTCGTTGGTGTATCCATACCGACTGTGAAGGTCTGCTCAATCTCACTGAACCCATCCATGTCACCATCGACGAGTGCGGTATAGTTACCAGTAGTGACTGGCCCAAAGGAGAAGGTTCCGTTCTCATCTGCATCAACCCAACAAGGAGCATAATGCAATTCCTCGCATTCACCTAGACTATCCTGAGATGAACCATTCATCTCAACAAGATGCACGCGACCCTCAACAGCCGTACCATTCTCAAGAACGAGTTCACCTGATAGGTGGCCCGCAGGAAGGGTCAGGACGACTCCAGATGAAGGCGTACTTTGTACGACTAACGGCATCGGAAGCATGGATTCCTCACCATTCGGGAAGTGAACAGTCACGTGATAGTCACCCGGAATCGCATCCACAAGATGGAAACTTCCAGGCTTGACCATGTCTCCAGAGAAGGTACCAGTTCCAGCAAAGGTACCAGTACCATTGAAGACGCCATAATGATCCAGAGAATCATCGGACGAATCAATCTGGAAGGTTCCTGTTCCCGAGAAGGAACGTCGAGACATCTCCGTTGTGAAGAGAGCCGAACCATTTGCGGTGAATCGCCCATCAGCGGTCACCTTACCCAAAATCAGATGCTCGACTGGATCCGAATCTCCTACAAGGCAGACAAATTCGCCTATAGGAACGGTACCATTCTCACAACTGACTGGGTTAGTAACCTCTGAGCCATTCTCGTGGTAAACGGTACCAAGTATGGAGCCTCTTCCCTCAAACAATCCGTTTCCTGTGAATGAGTGGTTATTCAGAATAGTTCGAGTGTAGTTACCTGTGAAATCGACTACTGACATAGTGCCAGTCGCGATGACTGTGCCGTCACCGGTGAAAGTTGCTTCACCTTCACCACTAAACTGCATATCCTCGCCAGTAACAGTTCCGCTACTAATCGTCAAAGTGTATCCATCGCTATCGACTTCGTCCCAGATACTCGTGATGGTAACATCTAGCTCAGGTACTGCATCGCCCTCGAAGTCGTTGTGACCTGTGAACAAAATCTGGCCTGTTACACCGGAAGCATCGACTGAAATCGATACATCCAACACTGCTTCGCCGTTACTGTGTCCATCGATAGCTGAGACGTTTACGAAGGTCTCACCAAGCCAGGTCTGGCCTGAAACATTACCCAGAATTCCAGTCACTGGATTGATTGAACGATCGCCCTCTGCCTGAGGGGAATAAAGATCAGCATCCCACTGTGCCCAAGAGTTCTGGTTACCGCGAGCAGATACGATGAGATCTCGATCTGTGTCAGTGTCGACAACACCCGTCATTGCTGTAACACGGATACGCCCGGCAGGTACGGTAAACTCGAAATCTCCGTTCTCGTCAGCATCTACGGTCCCAATCGGCACCCACCAGTTACGAGGGTCACGATCAATGACCTCTCCGTTCGCTGATGCAACTTCTTCTCCCGAGAATGCGTCACGCTCAATTAGAATTCTAGCGTTTGGAACCACTCCAATATCGCCGAGTTCAACTGTTCCAGTCAAGGTCGCACCGGAATAGTACTTCAGGACCTTTGTGCCAGCGTTAGCATAACCGATGTTCTCTTGATCTTCAGTATTCTCACCCTCATACCAGTTCGCAAGCACAAAGTGATTCATCATCGCACCAGGCATCGGCCGAGCATACTGCAGAACTGAGCCAGGGCTACCTTGAGCACGAGCACCACCAAAGAGTTGGCCCGGTTGAGCCGACTCAGCTGTAATACCTAGAGTCGAGGTGCCGTATCCCACATAGGTACGAGCAATCATCGTCTCAAAGAATTCTGGCTGCTGAGCATAGTTGATGTCGACGAGTTCAATCAAATCCACCGTCGCACCACTCTGTTGCCGCGTAATATCAAGGAGATACTCTTCTTCGTAAGCCTGCTGAGTCCTCTCAATAACTGGGCCTTCACCGCGTTGGGTCTGGTAAATCGACTGGATGTATATGCTAGGATCTAGTCCAGAAAGTGTGGTAGGCGCGTAGAAAATACCAGTCGGGTTGTAACTGTGGTAACCTGCCTGTGCATTGTAAAGGCCGCCCACTGGATAGAGACGAGAGTCTACAGCAAAATAGCGGATGTCGTGATTCCGAGTAATGCTCTCACCAGGGCCTCCGTCATAGGATGGAACAGTGTACTCGACACCCGTGGTAATTCGGTGGTAGAGATCGACCATTGCATCCATATCCATGAAGGCGTGCATCATCTGACGACCAAGAGCAAGACGAGCGTTCTCACGGTGAAGTGAAGTAGACACGTCAGATAGACCTGTCATGATATCTTCAGTATACCATTGGTCTCCGATGATGTAGTGTGTTGTCTCTTCATTGACATCAGACGTACCGATTGTCATATTGAATCGATTATTTGCACCAACTTCTGTTGCCCCTGGCGAACTAACGACTTCTCCATCTTTGTCGATAACCTCCCAAATCAGATCACTGGAAGGAGCCCCAGATGCATCGAGGCGATGTCCTGTAAGCAGGTATACTGGACTCTCACTAGGTGATCCGGGTATACTGCTCTTGACCACACGCATAGTGCGATCTAGAAGGAATTCCTCGTCGCCGCCGAGTGTAATCACGGAATAGAATTCGTCAATCTGTGCATCAGTCATGTGTTGACTCAAAGCGTTCCTGAAGCCTGAAGTGAACTGCCCGTTCTTCGAGTAGACAATGTCACCGAGGGCGAGATTGACTACAAAGAGGCTCACAAGATCTTCTTGACCGTCAGCAAGCAACATATTACCAGTTGCAGGAATTCCCGATTGGAAGTTATCCGAAACTGATGGATGCTGTCCCTGAGCAAGGGCTTGGAATCCATAGTCCCACCATGATACAAAGGCGGGTTTCTCACTGAAACTCACATCTGCATCCTGAGCGGCAAGCCAATCGTAGGCACGATTCCAGTCACCACCATTGAATCCGGGCCCAAAGGTACCCATGTACCGACAGCCTTGACAGTACTGATCGAATGCTTGAGTCCCAGGTTCAGGGTATGCACTGTTCAGTATTGATGGGATGTCGGGCAACCATGGTAGAGGAACAGATGTTCGAAGTAGGTCAGGGGCAATGTTGTGGAATGCTTGATCCACATCAGCTTTCTCTTCACTACCACGTGGGATAGCAGAATCAAATCCATAGGTCATATGCTGTGAAGCCACAAGCAGGAAGACAAGGAAAAGAGCAGGGACCATAGGGTTTGATCTTGATGCGGATGCGACGGAACGAACACGAGCACGAGGCGTACTGGTACCCTTACGGCGCCAGTCTCGAACGAAGTTAGATGCACCAACAAAATCCCAGAGTATTACCATCGCTATAGCGCCAGAAATGGCCATAGCTGGAGTCGCGTTGAAGATGAAACGACCAGCACTCCAAGCCATGTAGGCAGCGATAACGACCCAACCACCGATGAGAAGTTGGCTGCGATCGTTCCTTCGCAATCCAAGCCAGATACCACGAACAGCAAAACCGACACCAAGGAGCATTACAATGGGGCCATAGGATGCAAACAGTGTGGCACGGTCTGGTGCCTGAGCTTCAGCAATTGTTCCGAAGATCTTGTTGGCTGAGAAATAGTATCCACCAGTAAACAGGATGTCCCAACCATTGTACACATTGAGTCCGAACTGTAGGAACGCGAGGATACCTACGAAGGTACCACCGAGAACGGCTGTTGTACCAAGAACAAGGAGCCAAGGCTTGTCACGGAAAGCACTTGCAGTCCATCCAAGACCGAATGTAATGCCTGCGATGTAGAACATTGGCTGAAGACCGGAGGCCTCGAAGAGCAAGTGAAGTTGGTTATGCCCGTATACTGGGATTGTCAGGATGAGCGTGAGGAACATCATGTTCACAGCCGCCATCGTAAGCAGCATGCTGTCCTTACGTCGGAACATGTTCAGCAAAATCTGCATTGCAAAGATTAGGAAGACGATACCGGGGCCATAGACGAATCCCTTCCATCCGAGTGCCGTAGTGGCGAAGGATAACCCTGCCATTGAGGATAGCACCATTGTCTGCTTGTGCTTCTCCCATGCTGCAGAGTATGCCTTGAGAAGAAGTGACGGAGAGAAGCCTGCCTCATCAATGAGCTTGCGATCATCAAGGCTCTGAACCGTGCGAATCCAGAAGTAAAATGCGACTGATATTCCCAGAATTACGAAGGCATCGTGATCAGCGAGACCGAAAGTCGAGTGACCAACGTGGCTCGGCATGAGAGCAATCAACCATGCTGCCAACATACCGGATTTTTTGCTATGCAAAGTACGAGCTGAAGCAGCAACTGGGAGCACGATGAGTGCACCAAAAATTGCAGGCATGCCCGAAACGCTGAACCATACCGCCTGCTCAAGATCGATTCCCGTAATCCAATGAATGGCAAGGCCACCAAGGGCGAGGCTCCATGTGAACAAAGGTGGACGTGGATTGACACCTCCAAGTGGATAAGCACGATCTGCATCAATGATGAAGTGGCTATGATGAGCCACGACATAGTCGACTGCACGCTTCATGTACCAAGGGTCAGAACCGCCAGTCATATCCCAAAGTCCTGTACCATTGGCGTTCATAGCCGGCAAGATATTCCACACAGTACGGATGAATAGCGCGAAAATCAAAGCAGACATGACGACCAGAGTGTATCCGTTCTCTGAGAACCACTTGCTAGCCATCCCAGGCTCACGACGATAAGCAACGGAACCAAATCGTCCACGGTTACCCATGGAAACAATTCCGAAGTTCACGAAGAACCAGATGAAGAACCACATCAGGACTCCGCGAGTATCTGTAAACCACACTTGGAAAGTATCCAACGCTCCCTCGTTGTTTGCGAGGAGGGTATCGATGAATGAGATATCTTGTAGCATAGTCAAAGTGTAGAGCACGAAATTGGCAGCGATTATAGTGGATGCAACCACCCATCCTTCTGAACGAAGATAGGCAACAATCATCATGAAAATACCACCAGCAATAGCCCACCAGTTTCCAAGGTAAATACCGAGATTGTAGACATCCGTATCGGCTAATTGGCGCATGCTCAGCATACTGATGACATGCAGAAGAGCCCAGACACCGAAGGTGATAGGCACGATATTAGGTAGAGTATCCGGAAGATTACGGAACCATCGACCTACACCTGGTGCGATGAACTCGGTCCGCCCACGTAGAGCTGTCACCATGGTGATACTAAGTGCGATACTGAGCAACCAAAACGACATGAAGATGCTCATGGCGTACGATCGATTCACATCGAGCAGGGAGTAGGTCGCGTTTGCATTTCCTCCGGCGGTTAACGTCGCACTTGACGCCAACGTGAGTGCCATCATCGCACCAGCGATGATACCAACACTGAGGTTGGCTTCCTCCATGCGATCATTACGCTCGAAGGCATGGACTATCAGGAATGTCATGGCGCCAATAACGCCCAACAGGGTATGACCTGCGGCGTCTGCGCCGAACAATGCTGCGATGCCGCCGAGGATGACGACTGCTGTGGCCCGAGAACCATTGAGAGGAGTGGAAGAGAGCATCGGACGGGCAGAAATCCCAGCGACGCCTGCAATGAGCAGGACGCCGAGGGGCATTGCAATGTCAGTCAGGTTGGCCGTATCGGCCATATCAATCCAGTTGACGGATGCACCGGCGAACGCGATGGCGATCATCGCGATCATCAGCACGGGGCCAAGGAATCCGTAGATTCCGGGCGACTCCGCCGCGGTTAGGTTCTCTTCATCGTTCATGTTGCTTCCTCTCTTGGTTCAGCCTGTAGGCTGTAGCGCCTCGGCGACTTTCCTTCCGGTTATAACGCTCACGGGGGTATAGGCAACATGGATTCCGAACCTGTCCAACGATTTCTAGCCCTCAAAGAGCCCTATATCCAATATCCCGTCGATGGTGAGACCCTTCTAGTTCAAGGGAATCCATCAGACGATAAGCAATAGACGCAGCCCCATTTAGAGTCGGAGCAATACCGGTAGCGCTACAGACACGACCCCCTGAAGAGACGATTTCAGCCCCATCCTGACGAGTCCCAGCATGGTGAATGAAGCCTCTAAGAGCGCCTTCTTCGATACGGGCGTCCGAGCCCCGAAGGGAACGGCCAGTATTGGCTGTGCTCGGATACCCCTCAGAGGCAAGAACAACAGTCATTGTTGCCGCATCATGGAACTTTACGTCAATGTCAGCAATCGAGCCATTGGCACACGCTCCAAGGAGGAGATTTAGATCCGTCGCGATGAGAGGAATTGTGACCTGCGTTTCGGGATCCCCAAATCGGACATTGAATTCCACGACTCGAGGTGTACCCTCAGAATCGATCATCAAACCGACATAGAGGCACCCTCGGTACGGAATTTTCTGTGTACTGAGGTGGGCATGCATCGGTTCAACAATCTCCTCAATAGCTCGCATCTTCACACTATCCGTCACGACTGGAGCCGGTGCGTAGGCCCCCATACCCCCGGTATTTGGCCCTGTATCGCCTTCACCGACACGCTTGTGATCCTGGCTAGCTGGAAGGCACACATATCCAGATTCATCCATAAGAACAAGCATACTTGCCTCCTCTCCTGCCATGAATTCCTCAAGCAAGACGAAACCGTCTGTGTCAATTGCATCCGAGATAGTAGAATGAGCAATGTTCCGGTCCTCTGTGACCGTCACACCCTTGCCGCCGGCGAGAACATCGCGCTTCACAACCCAAGGTGAACTGAACGAATCTAACGCATCATCGATCGCATCGTGCGCCTCTACTCGTATCACAGCAGCAGTGGGTACTCCAAGATCTAACATCACTTGCTTCGCATATTCCTTGGATCCCTCGAGGCGGGCTCCTTCCGCGTGAGGCCCAAAACTTGGAATCCCTTCTTCCCGAAGGCGATCTGAGAGGCCAGCAACAAGCGGACCCTCTGGACCAACAACGACAAGTTCTGCATCAATCGTCTTTGCGAGACCGATTATTCCATCGATATCAGACGCAGATATTGCATGATTAGTTGCAACCATCGCCGTTCCTGCGTTCCCTGGGGCTACATGGACTGAACCAACACTGGGGGATTCAATCAAACCGAGCGCAAGGGCATGTTCCCGGCCACCGCCGCCAACAACGAGAACGACGGCATCGGACATAGTGCAGAGGGTAGGGAACGAACCCATAATCCATTCCACGTCAATAGGGTACGGATTTCAGGCCTAATTTGTAGCCTAGAACATTCACAGAACGATGAATTAGCGGTGTCAATATCAGTAACCAGACCATCGATGGAATAAGTTGCCACGAACCATACAACTGATTTGGAAATAGTGCTAATCCGAAAATGAAGCAAATAATTGCGAAGGGCAATGTATCGAGAAGTGGCGCCTTGGAAGACACGTCACCTTCGCGCTTCAACCCCCGACGGCGCTTGAAGAATGAACCAACAGAATCACCGACAAGTGACCCGAATCCAAGGACATATCCAATGAAAAATGCGGAGCCATATAGCCCAAGGAAACCAAACCACGGATCCACATGCTCAAGCCCCATCATAGGATCGTAAAACGGCTTGCTATCTACTCCATTACCACCCCATAGAATAGTTGCTAGCACCGTGAGAAGACCTGCTAGTAGCGGACCACCCAACAAACCATTCCAAGACTTACCATCGCCAAGAAGTCGGAAACCATCCTTCCAGTTCCGGCCACCGTCAATCCTCCAGATTGGGATTCCTGTTAACTCAGGAAGCCATTTTCCGAAAACCATAGCCCCCGTGTTAGCGAGATAGGCCGGGCCATACAATAGAAGCAGAGCAAGAACCCCGAGAGGGTCGATAGACCCAAACAAGCCATCTGGAATCATGGCTCAACGTACGAATGCCGGCCCTTCAATACATCCACGGATTAAGGTGCGGCATTAATCCAGTCAATATCTGCTTGTGGGACATCAAAGAATAATTCGCTGAACCAATTATCATTGACATCATCGCCATCATACAAATCACGTAGAAATTGGTTTTGCATAGCAGGAGAAATTACACTAATTGTTGATTTGACACCTGAGGCATCTTCCGCAATTACATCGAATATACGATAGAGATGCAGAAATCGCTCACCTTCTAATTCAAGTCGTTCAACCTGCATGCTTCCATTCCAATCGATTTCGACAATTGAGAAGCCTTCTGCAGTGTTGAGACTCAGATCAACTACTCCATCCCGATCGGCATCTATTCCAACTGTTACCGTCTCACCTTCTGGATCGGTTGCCGACCAATGAGCCATTGCAACATAGTACCAGTCAGTAGTAAAATTGTGTGTATCATCATCCAAAGCTGTGATTTTAGCAGTGATTCTTGGAGGCTGATTAAGAGTAATTCCGGATGAACCCATATCTATTGTGGTCCATCCAGATGATGTGCATGCTTGGAATTCAGTTNNCCACTAGATAGTCGACGTGGTTCACCCATGGGTACGGGTACAGGTCGCCCTATTAGCGATTAGTGGTAAAATCAAGCAACGATAACAGTGTTTGTTCCAGATAATACTTGGCCATCATAGATTATTGTAATCTCAATATTACAACTTCTGTATTACGTCTGCTGTATTTTATCCATTAACCCAATCAATATCTGCTTGGGGGATGTTTAGCATAGGGGGCACTGTACTGGTGAAAGATGCTATATCATCTGAATCATATAAGTCTCGTAAGAGTTCATGTTGGATTGCTGGGGAAATTACACTTATTGTGGAATTCGTTCCCGAGGCGTCTTCTGCAATCACATCGAATATACGGAATAGATGTAAAAATCGTTCTCCTTCTACAGTGATTTGAGCTACTTGTAAACTACCATTCCAAGGAAGTTCTACAATGGAAGACCCAATCGAAGAATTTAGATTCAAATCTATTGTTCCATCCCTATCTACATCAATTCCAACAGTTACAGATTCACCTTCAGGATCAATTGCAGCCCAATGAGCTAATCCAACATATTTCCATTCTGCCGTAAAATTATGTGAATCATCATCTACAGCCGAGATTTGTGCAGTTATCCTAGGTGGATGATTCAGTGAAATAGTGGTTGATCCTGAAGAACTAATGTCTATTGTCGTCCAACCTGTAGATGTGCATGCTTGGAATTCAGTTACATCTTCGACATAGTACAACTTCCCAAGATTTGCATCATTCGCACCAGGACAAGTAGGCAGATTAGATGCAGAAGCAACATGGTATGTTGGCCAATCATCTAGAGGCTCACCTAATTCGACCTCTGTACCGTCTGAAGCCTCAGGACTAGTGCCACCAAGACAGCCAGCGAATGACAACGATAACATCAGAGTAATCAATAAAATTGCAGGTAGGTTATTCTTCATGATTATCAAATTAGATTTTTAGCAAATAATCATTGGCACAATGTAGCGAGGATTTGAAACACCTTGGCCTGAAGCCAGAGGTATGGAGCCCCTTCGCGCACGAGCTACCTCAATCTCATTCTTGCTCTTGATGCTACTTTGCACCCCGCTCATAGGGACCATATCGGCTACAGAACCACCTGATGGAGGACAAAGCCTCACGATTACAGGAGATGTCACATGGGACCAAGATGACGATTTTGATGGCACAGTGGATATCGCAAATGGTGCTTCTTTGACGATTACAGCCAATCTGGATGTTGCGAATGAAAGCCGAATCATAGTACACTCTGGCGGCATACTCTCGATTTCCAACGGCTCGCTGAATGCAGAATGGACTGATACAGACTACTCATGGATGAGGAACAGCGACGAAGGGCATCGTTCGAGAATCATGATTGAGACCGCGGAACGCCAAGGCTCGTTCGATGTCATTCTGACCTCAGCCAAGAACTCCTACTTCAACGGCATGAATGCTGTAGTAGATGGAACTGCAACTGCCATGGAGGGAGATAACCATACCATCTCATTCTCGTCCGGGTCAAGTGACACATGGATTGAATTCACAGGAGCGTCCGTGTATGAGATGATACTCTCATCCGAAATTCGAATTGATTACCCTGGAATCAAGCCCACGGATACCATCCCCATCGGAGACATACCTCATGAGAACTGGATGGTAAACGACCCAGGGACATTTGACATCGATATTCAGGGTACTATGAATGCCAATGGAGCACATATCTACGGAGCGAAAATCAACGTGTTTGGTTCGCTGAACCTTAGCACCACAGACATTGTCAGATCCACTCCGATTCTAGCAGCAGATAGCGCGAGTATCAAGATGAATGCAGTCGACATGAAGGACAGTCGAGACGATCATCACATTACTGCAGGAATCCAGACGGTGATTGACACCTCTACATCGACAGTTCATGGTACACTTGTCGATTTCTGGGAGCGCCAGTTAGAACAGACAATCCAGTTCAGAGCTAACGAAGTGATTGTTACTATCGCTGATTTTGGTTATCCTCCAAGTACAACCAATCCTATACCTACCAACGAACAGGGCCTCATGACTCTCCCCTTGAGGACTGTTGAGATTGGATTCGCGGACGGTACAGTATGGAATGAAGATGCTACGATTGTGATTCAATCCTACAAAACCGCATGGAACGCTCAACTCGGAGATTACGGATCACCCTCGGATCTACCGATTGAAACTACCACCACCTACCAATCCGATGTATTACCAATGCTAACCATTGATTCCATCGCATCTGAGGAAACTAGTGTCGCTACCGATGGCCGAGTAAAGATGAATGCGACGATTACGAACTCTGGTTCAGGAGATGCAAGAATCGGT
>DAYJ01000057.1 GCA_002506875.1 Euryarchaeota archaeon UBA40
CATAATATTGGGAACTCTCATTCTCACGCGATCCCGCTCGTTCTCGGCTTCATCAGCTTCGTTTCCAAGGCGGTCAATCTCAGCACCTATGTCAGCAACTTCGGAGAGAATTCGATCTGCTTCTTCCTTATTTCCTGATTTCTTTGCTGCCGCAATACCTCGAGCAGATTCATTACGCTTCTTTCGAAGTTGATCTGCTTGGTATCGAAGATCTTTCCAACGAGTGTCCAAAGCGATTACTTGGTCAATCATATCGTGGGGTAAACCTCTCCGGTCATGGTCTGCCCGAATCATCTCCGGAGCATCTCGAAAGAGGCGCATCTCAAGCATAGCAACACATCGAGGAGGGGGCTCTTCGCTTCAACGGTTCCTCTCCTCAGAAGAGAGTAATATTGAATGCGAGAGCGCTGGGGCCGATGAACAGTAGCGCAGATATCAGATAACCGAGGATTGAACCACCATTTAGCAATGGGAGACCAGCTTGTGGTTTTCCTCGAGCAACTTTCGTCATGAGCGCCATATATCCACACAACCCTCCGATTAGAGTTCCGAATGCCACCATAGTTGGTCCAGACCAGATTCCAAATCCAGCACCACCACTGAGGAATGTCATGGATGAAATTACAAGGATTCCAGGGAAGATAACGTCGCCAAGACCCATGAACATGGCATCAGCACTCTTCTTTTTGCGAACCGGCTTGGGTGGAGTGTTAGTTGATATTGGCTCAACGGATTCAGATGCTAACTCAACATGTGCTTCTACTCCCCTATCTGTCATTACTTGATCCCCCTCATCTAGGAATGAGTAATCCTTGTCTTTCGGAGCAACGAGAAGTATCGGTAGTTTCAGATCAATCATTGTGTCCGCCAACGTCAGCATGTGTTTGCTACCATTAACAGCCCAGTGGTCATAGACGGCCATACCAATCATGAAGATGATTACAAGCCATGGAACGAACGATACTCCTAGCATCACGCTGACGCCGGAGCCTACGAGAATTCCGGCAGTATTGACCACGTACCATTCAGGTCTAATGATGAGAGCAATCATCAACAATGTCGCAATCCCAATACCAATAATATCTGCATATTGAACACCTACTCCCCCAATCTCGAATGGTGCTCCTTCCGGTATAACAAAATCCGCTCGCACCCATGGAGAGGATTGGTTGAGGAGTTCAGTGTCCACCAACAGTATTCCATCCATGAGAATATCGTGATTCGAACTGTCTCGATAGATTAGTGCCATGGCTACATGGCCCTCGCCTTCGATAGTTGTGCCTCTAGACCGATCAACCATCGAACTCTCCATTAATATCCTCAAATCATTCCCGTCGACAATCCAGAGGTCATTCGAACCACCATTACAACAATCAGCTAGCATAAGTCCGCGAATTGGGCCCTCAAATGCCTCGTTGAGATTGATGTCCGGGTTATCCGCCACGCTACCATTTGAATGCACGAGAAGTGTCTCCACTGAACCGTCAGGTTGGCCAAGGAATAGGCTGAATGATTTTGCTGTATCATTAATCGCGTTACCAGGTGTGTTTCCGTAGGCAACAGCTGAGAATATCCCATCCGCGGGAAGCGTCATGTTCCATGTTGTGGGGATTTCCATCGGTTCAAATCCTGCCTCAGACCGTTCAGCAGGAATCTCGATGACTCCAGCCCAACTCTCGCATACAATCAGCAGATGTGATGTGCCAATGTGTTCAATCCGCAGGATTGTGTTCGGATCGAACCCATCTGGCATTACCCACATCCAGTTCAGATCTAGCGGTGTATCGATTTCCTCGATGGGCTTGAACGGGTCAATCTTGAGAACACGTTGGCGAACGATGTGCCATGCCTCTCCATTTACATCAACAAAGCCCACAGTACAATCGTCTGCATACGTTTCTAGTATGTTGCCGGTGTCCGAATCGAATCTTTTCCATGAGGTATCGTCACAAATCACATAGGATCCATGACTCGCAACAATTGTGGGGTCTCTTGATGTGGCGGGTTCACCTGTTTGATTTTCGATATCAAAACTCCATCGGATGTTTCCTCCAGCAAGGGCTTCCATGCCTCCATCGACATTTTCGACGGACATTATTGCAGTTCCATTTGTTAGGACTAACTCATCGGATGTAGACAATCCTGGAATCATCGTGGCGTTGGAACCGGCTTCGGTGGAATCCATTGTGGGGTCATCGATCGGCATCATGAGGTGGGCCATCGGTACCACCGAATAGGTTAGAGCGATCCAGAGCACGAGTAGGATGCCAACTTGGATGAATTTCTGCAAATTTTTCTTCGCTAACCAAATAATAACGAAAGTGAAGACGAGTATGAATACACCTTCAAGGATAATAAATCCTAATTTGGTCTCAGAACCAGGTCCGAAAGCACGGGTGGCATCGTGATTGTAGAAGGGCTGGATTAACGCGGCTAATCCGATTGTGGTCACGAACATTGTAGCCATGCCAATCATCGATGCCCATTGGCCTTCCATAGCCTCAGAGAGGGAGGGTTCCTTGGGCGCCATTATTGTAGGGAAGTTGAAATCGCATTTCAGTATATGTACACCTGATGGACGAACATGGCCCGAAATCACCTGTGTCTGAAATGCCGATTAGAGATTGGTTGGAAGATCGCCGTCGCATTGGAATGCAGCCTGGCCTTGAAGCTACGATGACGATGCTTGCCCGTCTTGACATGCCTCACATGCATTTCCCCTGTGTACACATTGCAGGTTCAAACGGAAAAGGGACTACTGCAAGCCATCTTGCCAATGCCTTGACTTTAGGCGGTAATATGGTTGGACTGTTCACCTCTCCTCATCTATGCCATGTAGAGGAAAGAATTCGAGTTGATGGCAAACTTATCGTTCCAAAGCAGTTGGATAAGGCACTTCATGCCATACGTACTCTTTCTACAAAAGCTCCAGCCATCGAAATATCATATTTTGAGACATTATTCCTTGCAGCGATGATTATCTTTCGTTCTGTAGGTGTAGATCGAGCAGTGATTGAAACTGGTTTGGGTGGGCGACTTGATGCAACGCGTGCATGTATTGCCGATCTGACTATTTTGACAGATATATCTCGTGAGCATCGTTCAATACTTGGCAATTCTTTGAAGGAGATTGCTAGAGAAAAGGCAGCCATTGCTAGACCGGGATCCCCGATGCTTGCACGTTGGCCCTATGATCGAGGTGTCCGAAAAGAAATCGAGATGGCATGTAGCAACTCCCCAGGGTTCTGGTTCAGGGGAGACCGCATGGAGCTTTATTCGTTTGAAGATTCAGATAAAGCCGTTCGTAAATTAAGTGAAGGCGATGGAGTTCTAATTCCTCGAGGTTTCTTTGATGGCGGTATGCCCATGCTATACGACAATGCAATGCTTGCTCAATGGGCAGCGGTTCTTTTGGGTGGAAATCCACCTCTCGCTTCAACAGTGGTAGAGTGTACGATGTGGCCTGGAAGGATGCAAGAGTTTGATGGCCCTTATGACATCGGATTCTTACTAGATTGTGCTCATAATCCGAGTGGTTTGACTCGACTCACAGAGGAGTTAATTCTCCGACGTGAAAGAGAGGAAGCCTCAGGTCGATACTTTTGCCCGGATGCCATAATATTTGGAGCCACTCAGCAGGATGATCTCGATGCATTCCTACATCCTCTGATAGAAGTCATAGTTGCAATGGATGATCCTATGCTTGTCCTCACCGAACCCACCGATGGACGAACACCTCCAATCTCTGCTGATAATCTACTGGAGCGTATTAGAGAGCATCACCCTGGTGCTAGGGTGCAGGTGCGGCCCAATGTAAGGGTGGCTCTCGACGTAGCAATAGAGGAAGCGAGGTCAGGTGCATCGAATAGTGTCCTCGATGGTGTCACAGGAACAATCTGGTCGTTCGGTAGCCTGTACCTAATCGGTGACCTTCTTCGCCTACTCGGCAAGGATAATTTTGATGATCTCCAAAGTATGGTTTCATCCCCTTTCCTCGATGAATAACCAACAAAGCAACCATAGGTTAGAGGCTTCCACAACAGGACAGTGATACTGTGAGTAACAAGTGGGACCTGCGCTTTCTTCATCTAGCGACCCATATCTCCGATTGGAGTAAGGATCCATCAACGAAGGTTGGTTGCGTTGTCGTAGGTTCAGATCGTGAGATTAGATCTACTGGATTCAATGGATTCCCTAGGGGTATCAAGGATACTTCAGAGCGGCTCGATGATCGGGAGCAGAAATATCCTCTAATCTGTCATGCTGAGGAGAATGCGATTATGCATGCTGCTCGTGTCGGTGTATCACTCAAGGGATGTGTAGCCTATGTTACCTGGCCTCCATGTACGCGCTGCGCTCGTTCATTGATTCAAGCTGGAGTCGTGGAGGTTGTTTTCCCCGAGGATATCGATGTACCTGAGAGATGGGTTGCTGACTTTGACATGTCTATGTCTATGATGAAGGAAGCCGGCCTTGAGGTTCGTTCGGTTTCCTCAGATGTTGAGTGATTCGATTAGCACATCGATTGCTTTGTTGAGATCATCCATTCCTGTACCATTTACGATGAGTAGATCCGCGAGGGCAGCGGTAGCGTCCAATGCTTGACCCGCAGAGTTCTCTGCGACGGCCTCAGTTTCTTCTTGTGCGAGAAATCCCTCATAGTCAGTTGGGTCACCTACGCGACCTCGGGTCTGCATCCGTTCCCAACGCAGATCCTTTGATGCGACAACCTCGATCAATTGGAAACCATCGCGTGCTCTCAGAGCTTTGACTTCGTCAGGAGTACGAATCGAGTCAATAACCGTAGGCATGTTTGGGTCGATTTGGTTTAGGAGACGCTCTGCAAGAATACCTGGTCCGCCTTCGGATCGTAGTGTTCGTCCGCCTTGAGTCAGATTCTCTCGATTTATCTCCTGACCTGTGTCGCGCAACCAAGATCGAATAGCATCTGAGCAAGAACAACCGGCCCAGCCACGTTCCATGAGGAGTTCGACAATCGTTGTCTTCCCCGCTGCGTTACGTCCTGTGATTCCTATGAGCATACCCTGCGCTCTTTCTTCGCCTCGATTATGCTTCCGTCAAGACCAGTACCTACTGGTTCGAGCATAGTTAATCTCAGCATCATGAATAGCTCGTAGAAGTGACAAACGGTCACCTTGCTCGACTCTAGAGAGTATACGAATCGCGGTTTGTTCACCTACGCCGCGAGCAACGAGGCAGAGCACCGCATCCAGCCCTCGATCAGCAATAATCTCAGCATTCTTCATCATCCGTTGTCGAGTCTTCGGTTCCTCGTCGGCAACCCAATCTCGAAGACGAGATTCTAGTGATTCCACCGCAGTCGCCCTTAGTCGTCCACCACAGACACATGCATCGCTTCTTTCAGGGAATCTTGCTACTCGACGTCGAGTGATATCCCCGCAGTTCAAACAAATCTGGACGATACGTTCGTTGAGTAGGCGATCTTCTACCTGTTCTCGAATTTCCTTATCACTATAGGTTGGAAGGAGCAGGTCACGTTCCGCACGCTCAGATCTTCCGAGAGTTCCTGAAGCTGTCATCTTAAGCTCAATGTATCCATCTTGAAGGGCTCGAAGAACATCTTGAGTTCCATCTAGGTCTAATCGTTCATGGAACAGTTTGTCTAAGGCTTCGTTAACGAGAGGTCCGTTATGGTAGCGCTTGATGATACCTTGGACATTAACAGAACGTGGGTCAATACCCCGTTGAATAACACCCATGATTTTTGCAATCTCGACGACACGAGATCTTAGGGCTCTAGAGTTTGGTGTGGTCATTCGAAGAATACTCTCCACGGCATCGGGTCGAGTTTCAAGCAGTATTCTTTCCAGATGTGGTATCGTTAATCCAGGAATTTTGAGATGGATTCGATATGGGTCAACGATTGTAACTCCAATTTTCCCATCAATCATCGAGGCCATTGCTTGCATAAGATCGGACAATGTCTGATTGATGCGTGTTCCTTGACAGGTATTCAACACGATTGCATCACTTCTTTGTTCAATCGTCCAAAGTCCAGCATGTGGGATACATCCAGTGGAATCCAGATGTTCAATTACAGAGGTAACGAATCGATTCTTGGCCTCATCGCTCCATCGATAATCATCGAGGTTGGTATCGGTGTGGCCGCCGGTGAGGTGTGGGACCTCTCCTCGGACAGGCATCTCCCCTCCTCCAATTTCATTGGCTACCATGAGCCTCAATCGACCAACTTCTCTAGCCACTTTGGCGGGTACGGGGGGCAGTTCTCCAAACCAGACGGGTGCTTCACCTCGAAGTGCAGCCGGAGCAACGGTGAGTTCCGATGCCTCGGGATCAGCATCAATAATCATCCAAGTTCGACCCGCCATTACAAACATAGTAGGGCCATCATCTTCGTCACGAATACCCATGACAAATGCTTCATCGAGAGATCCAATGGCAGCTCTTGTTACCGCGTCTCTGACAAGGTATCGCTCTGAATCGGGGATCATTGATGCACCTCGATTCCGAACTTCCGCAGTTTTCGCTCCAGGACCAAACCAACCATGTTCTTTCAGTTCCTTTGGGACTGCTGTACGCATCAATCGTCTGATGTGTTCATGGTTTTCGGGGTCACCGTGTTCTAATGATTCTAGACGCGGCCTTTCTTCAGGAACACCATCTAATCCTGCAGCAATCATCTTCCAAAGGACTGGAGGCCATCTAAATGGGTCACTATCTCCAATATCCTCCACAAGTCGTATCATTCGTCGGTCATCGAGTAACCTCAAGAGTTCCATCGTGTCATGATGCGTCCACCCATCGAAGAGATGGCATCTTTCGAGCAGTAATGTTGCTTGGTCACATCGAACCCATCCCTCTTGTAGTGTGAGGAGAACTAGTTGATTGGTTGCAACATTGCGCGGATGATCACGCCATCCGATTGGTTCGATATCGCCAACAATAGCCCTTCTTCCGATGACAACACCTTCAGCAATATCGTCAGATTTCCACGCGATTAGATCACCACGTCCGACTCCACCGAGAATATGTTCTGCTCTGCCCACACGTTGGAGCATGCGATCCACAGCACGTGGACTTTCGATCTGATGAACACGCTTGATACTGCCTACATCGATTCCCAGTTCCATACTACTTGTGCAGATGAGTGCATCGATTTCACCTTTCTGGAGGCGATTCTCCATCTCAGTCCTCGTTTCCCGTGCGAGGCTACCATGATGGACGCCAATTTCGAGGTTAGGGGCCACTGATCGCATACGGAGAGCTACTGTTTCTGCGGCGTTCCTACTGTTGACAAAGATCAGCGACGGACTGTCCTCTTCTACTAGTCGAGCAACATGACGGAATGACGCTACAGCTTCCGCACTCGTCCCCCAATCCTTCGAGAGGGTTCTATCTTCAGTTCCTGGTTCTGGAGCATGTACTCTGATATCAGTTTCACGGGGCGCATATCCATGGATTACATTAGCATCCCTCGATAACCATCGAGAGATCTCTTTCGGATTGCCTACGGTGGCGGACAATCCAATCCGTTGCACCCTGGTCTCAGAAAGAGCATCAAGGCGTTCTAGACCGAGGAGAAGCTGTGATCCACGTTCTGAGGCTGCAAGATCGTGAACCTCATCGATAATCACTGTTTGAACAGATCTAAGGTGCTCTCGTAAGCGAGACCCAAGGAGCATGATTTGTAGCGTCTCAGGTGTCGTAATCCATAGATGCGGAGGCTTTCTTGATTGCTTCTGTCTTTCGTTTTGGGTAGTATCCCCATGGCGAAGACCGACAGTGAGTCCTAGAGGCTCACAGATTTCAGGAAGCCGTCTTTCGACATCTCGATTCAACGCACGTAGAGGTGTGATGTAGAGAATAGAACTCAGTGGACTTCCTTCATTGAGAATGTTAGACACGATGGGGAGAATTGCAGATTCGGTTTTTCCTGAGCCAGTAGGTGCTACAAGAAGAGCATCATCACCGTTGAGTAAAGCATCCATCGCTGCGGTCTGAATTGGCGTAGGTGTCCATTTTCGTTCTTTGAGGATTAATTGCACCTTCAAGTGCAGGGCGTCCCAACCTGATTCAGACATGTGCGGTCCTCGTTGGGGCCGATTCACTATGACTCAAGAACCCATTGAATGGATTATTCCCATCCGCCGTCGTCCTCTTCCTCATCTTCGTAATCGTCGTATTCCTCGTCTTCATACTCATCTTCGTTGAATAGCATGTCTGACATATCCTCGTCGTACCCTGAGTTGTTCATTTGGCGAACAGATACGAATGTGACAATTGGTACCACAATTAGAGCAATTACTACGAGAATTAGGGTTAGAGGATTCTGTCGTGCCTGCTCTACCCATCCCATACCCCAACTGTAAGCGACATCGATACCAACTGACATAGTATTGTCTTCCTCGTCAATCTCAACAATTTCGTTATCTGAATCAACCATTACACGGACTCTGTCCACATCCTTTTCCGCTTTCCAAGTGGTTGTTATGATAATCGTGGTTTCTGAGTCCAGACTGTCAATTACCTCTTCGTAGAATGGTTCTGTTTGTTCTCCGGAGTAGAATCCAACAGTGAATGAGCGATTTAGGTCTCCTCCAAGATTAGTAACATAGGCCTGAATATCGACTTCCTTACCTACACTAACACGGCTTTCTTCAGCATTGATGCTGAGGATACGGAGTTCTGGACTTAGATCAGCACCGAGGGTGACCCAAGCGAGGTCAAGGTCCCCATCGAGGTTTTCAGGCTCACGGATAGGGTCACTTTCTGTGTTGCTTGTCTGCGGGAACACATTACCGGCAGCATCCTGTCCTGTGACATGGAAGCCTACGATGTAACCGGATCGTGGTGTCACAACTCCATTACTCGTCAAATCAACCGTTCCAGTCCAGAGGATCAGGCCATCCTGTAACTCCATGGATAGCATCGAATAACCTGCAGCAATGGTCCTTGTCCCATCTCGCATGATCCAGTGCACTTGTTGTGGTGCCATGGCCAAATCGGAGCAACGCTGATCAGAGAGGTCATTGACACACTCTTCGGTTCCGATAAATGCCACATCCACTGCGGTTAGGTCAGAATCTGGACCTATGTCGATGATATCGATGGGATTCATTCGATGGATAATTCTTGGAGGAGTATGATCGACTGAGAGTTGCAGTGTTGTAGCGACCGTATCTCGTGTCATGTCTTCACCCCGGCCTGGGATGCCGGCGATACTGGAGAGGAAGGTTCGGGTATCGGCCGAGGCCAATGTTGGTGCCGCATTTAGTGGGACCTCCACCATGTATTCACCATTCTCAGTTAGTGAACCATCAGACCACATTTGTACACCATCAAAGACCTCAACTGAGATGCCGAGATTGTTTGGTGGAGCTGTAGAGGATCCCTCATAGACAACACGCCCAGTCCATTGGATACGATCATCCGCACGAATAGCTGTCGAGGTATCGATTGGCCCAGTTCTTGGTTCCATCACATCGTGGACTCCATAGGAAGATGCTTCGAGAACTAGGTCATTCTCAACATGGAACGTTTGATCCACAAACTCGACAGTTCGCATTGCTGCTCCTAACTGCTTGTACTCGAATGCCAAATCACTGACATCCTCATCAGGCCAGTCCCATGTCATCTGGAATTCAAAGTCGACGAGAACCCATGGTAGACCTGTATCATTGCTGATTACTGTTGCTTGACTGGAGTCAAGGAGATCGATGTACGGCGAATTGGTCCAGAATGAATCGTTTCGACCGGAGTAGGAAAGCACTTGCCTGTCTCGAACTGGATCAGGGCCCTCAAAGTCGAAGATGAGGTTCATTTCCTCGAAATCAATCAGCCCATTCGCATCTACGAGACCGATGCTGATAGCTTGGTCTGTGCCAGAGTAGATGGCTCCTCCATCATTATGTCCAGCCCAGTGGAGTCCTGTGAATACTGATTCCATATCTTTACGCGTTCGGTAAGTTGCTAAATCTGAGGCGACTCCGGGACCTTCTGACGAATCAAGGGGATTACCAGCGGGGTCGTTGCCAGTTACATAGTAGGATACAGAAGCAAGATTCGGATTTCGGCTATCATCAATCGTTGTTTGGAAACGCTTGTTTGGAGCACTCGTCTCGTTTACGATGGTTCGATTCACGTATTCATCATTATCAGCGATTCCGTTACGGTTTAGGTCGTGATCAGCTTCAACCCAGTAGTGAAGTGTGAGTTCGGTTGGATCACCTACGTCATCATCGACATCGAATATGATTGCCTGATCGAAGCGAGCTGCGACATAATCCTGCTCTGCAGGGTAGTGGTAAACGATAGAAGGGGCTGTCGCATCAATGTAGAATGTACGCTGTGAATCTTCTGTAGGCGGCATTACGTGCGTCAAATCACGCTCATTGTATGTCTGAATCTCATATGTTATGCCACCCGGCATATCTATCTCGGGAACTGTGAGGCTGATGAAGAAGGATCCATCAGGGTTGTTCTGGTCTTTCCAAGAGGTCTGAACGAAGTCACCTTGTGGCCCTTTCTGAGCTACCTGCACGTCAAATACTGAGTTTAGTGGTGCATCTTCGCTGTCGGCAAACCACATCGCTCCTTGGAAGAAGATAGTTTCACCTGCAGAAATCCAAGCACCATCCGTTAGATTCTGACTTGTAACCTGGCCTTCAGTGTCGCGAACACCCATCCATCCTAAGCCATAGGACTGGTTTACCCGTATTCCGGTATTTACCGTTTCAGCGAGGACAGAGGGAGTTAGGTTTTGGTCATCAGTGCAGGACACTCTGAATCCAACATTATCTTGCTCAGGGAACTCACTGGTAACTCTGAATCTCCAGTGTATTTCGAATATACCGTTAGAATTCGTTGTGTAAGTTCCACCTTCCTGCCCAGGTTGAATTGGAATGATCCAATCGGCAGGATCGTCATCAAGCACGTTACCGGTTTGTGACCATGATAGGGTTGGAGCATCCGAACTTGGGTAAGCTATGAAATCAAGGCTTGCAGATGAGATATCGTTAGCACCTTCACCAATTACGTGACGTGTGACCACTTCGTAAACTTCGGTCCGTTCATGAAGGATAATTCCCTCCGCCCAGACAATATCTAGATTCACAGTCTGCATTGTGTAGGTCATGGAGAAGGAATTGATTCGGACCATGCCTGGTGCAGTCGAGGATATGCTGATTGGAATTGTGACCGATCCTGTTCCTGTGCCTGGAATTTCATTATTTATGGCGGAGAGTATGTTCCCTCCTGTCGCAGTAGTTGTTCCAAGTAAAGTGTTCTGATATGTCCACTCGTCACTCCCGTCTCCTCCAATGTCAATCTTGACATTGCTTGGTGCTTGAGTAAAGAGTTGGACATTGAAGTCTTCCAATGTAGGGGTGTATGCGTTATTTGTTCCAGAGTAGAAGTAGATGTAGAAGTAGATGTAAGTGCTTGTACCGGAGAATGAGATAGTTTGGCCGGGTGTTTGAATGTTGTATTGACTCCCCATTTGGAAATACATATTGAGACGGGAATTACCTGGTTCTGAACTGTTCCACCATACTTTTGCAGCCACTGGGGCACTCCCAGTCGTAGAACCGAGGTACTTGTAGCCTCGAATGTATCCGCTTGAAGTATAGCTGGCGACATAGGTAAGTTGGACTCTATCCACCACTGGACTTACGGTGTTGTTTGTTCCGTTGAGATAGGCACGCCACTTGATTTGATTACCAGCATTGGTAAAGGAAACGGTTGATCCTAGTGTAGCGGCCTTCCAAGTGACTCCTCCATCGTTACTAACTTCAACCTCGACAGAGGTGCCAGTTGGTTCGTATGAAATTAGGCCTGTCAAATCGATATCACTGATTGCTGATCCAATGGTTGTTGTCGAACCAATCGCAATTGTTTGGGTACTGGTGCTGGTTCGATCCTCAAAGGTAGATCCAATACCTGAATTGAATACCTTGCGATGTGTTGTTGAGGGGCAATAACTGCTACTGGATGCATACCAACAAGCATAGAGTGCTGTCCCATCTTCTCCATTTGAAATACCATAATGCCCCTTTTGATTGAGTGTGATAGTGCCTTGCATATCGACCCATGCGCCGGCGCTGTGTAGCACAAAGTGGCTAGACGATGTACTCCGATAGGAGTTAATTAGGATTCGTGGATGTTCAACGATAAGTCCAGTTACAGTTCCACTTAGTGTGGTGCTAGTTCCTAGGTAGGTTGTTGCCGTTGCAGTCGTAGGAGCACTTCTTGACACAGTCCATAGATTGTAGGTCACGCTACCGCTACTCGATCGAACTAAGAGTTTGAGTTCGTCTGTGGATTCATCAACATCAATGCCAACTGGGTAGTACAGGCTCTGCATCGTCCAAGTACCTGTGCATGTCCACGAACTGTCAGTGACTGACCATTTAGTGACATAACGATAATTGTAGGAGACAGCCCATACTACGTCGTCACCATCCGCGGTTAAGTCATAGAGCGTATAGAGCGAATTGCTGCTGCATGTACCAAAGGAGAGTGTCACCCTTCCGCTGGTGGCAGATGAGGTGTTGTAGGAATTAATGGAGGGTGTAGTGTAAATGGAACTCGATGCATACTGTGTAGTGAACAGAGTATCGCCAACGAGAACGAGAGCACCATTGGCGCCAGAGGTGGTTGACCAACCCATCGAAGATGGTAGGCTGAATTCAGTCCCGTGGATTGTAGGGCTCACATATCCTCTGTCGCCGTTAGCCGCGAAGCGACCAGTTTGGTTGTGGTAGGATGATGATGAGGTATCCCATGAACTGCTACCTGCGAGGTTGTTCGTATTGGTGGTCTCTTGTGTTCGTAGTGTCATTTCGTCATTGTCGACGTTGAGGCCGTTCCGGTACCAACTTGAGAAGTATGATCCAGTGAATGAAGTGCTCCCTTCGCCGACCCCGCCGAAGTCGGCATTCGTTGTACGGTTCTCCCATTGAGTGTTTTGAGCGGTCCCTTCGACTACGAATCGCGCATCAGTTACTGCTGCTCCATAGGGAAGAGTAACCCCTGGAGTCTGAGCATCTCCGCCATTTCCAGCGGTGAAACTGTGGCTGAATGTTGTAGTGCCATCAGCGAATTGGGTCTCATTCGTCGCAGCGGCGGCGATTGGAGACAGACTGATGCCAATCAGAAGCACAAGCATGAACAGGGCGCAACGCTTCATTCCAACACCTACGGTGACACACTGAATACCCTTCAGCCCGACATATGAACATGGCGCAACCCCGTCAGGTTTTTTTTCAGTGAATCTCACTGCTCCTACATCCGAAAATGGAATACCCTGAAGTCCTCTCGCAGGAGTGGTTAGCATGGCACGTCGGCAGCGTCAGAAGAGCGGAAATCCCATGATTAGATGGTGGGAATCCCAGAGAGACAATCATCTGAATATCCTCTACAGTATCACGGTCCTTGGCCTCGGTGGTTTGCTTTGGGGCTTGAGTTTCTTCCTTTTCCTTGATGGTGTGAATGAGTACGCAAATCTGATTGGGGCTACTTGGGCTATCTTTCTAATTGGCGCAATCGCTTTGTCTGTCGCTGCACCTGAACTTTTTCGATATCGAAATCAATTGATGATTCTTGATGAGGTCCTCGATCTTGAATCTAGAGCTACCATCAACAAGCGTAGGAAGGAAGCGGAGGAAGCAGCTACATTGCTTGGTGCCGTGCACCAAGGTCGCCTCCTCGCTCATTACGAGAAATTCAATATCCGTGCAGGACGCGCTTTTGCTCCGACAGTTCACGCTCATGCGTCTGAAGATTCTATTATCTCTGCGTGGTGGAATGCAAACCAATCTACTCTCTCAACAATGACTGGGGTGGACGCACTCTCTAACCCAACAGTCCATCGGACTGTGATAGTATCGGCATTTACCTCAATAGTTCTCATCATATGGAACGGATTGATTGGACTTGTACGGATGGATGTTGATGGTCCACGGGATCGTGCGCTTGATCTTGGTGCTTGGTTGAACCATAATCTGGGAGGAGATGCATCTTCTCTCACCCGTGAGACTCCCGGGTTCGATATGGTTAGCATTCTTGTTCTGGCCTTTCTCTTAGGTATCATCTACTCGACCCGTCCGGTTGACGAAACCCAGATGCCGTCTGAAGAGGAGTGAGGGCCTTCGTGAACGACGGGTTCGGCTGGCTCCGCGAGGTGCTTCTCGCCTTTGGGATGATTGCAGTATTATTCGGTTCACTCGTGCTAATGACTGGATCAACACCCCCCATGGTCGTAGTGGAGTCTCAGTCGATGATGACCTCAGATGAATCTCAGGTAGGAGTCATCGATCCCGGAGATATTATCCTCGTTACAGCACCAGATCGACGAAATATTGTGACCTATGTTGAGGCAATTGAAGAAGGAAGTTCGGTCGAAGGTCATTCCGCTCATGGATTACCGGGAGATGTCATTATCTACAGCAAGAATGGAGGTGCAGATACTCCAGTTATCCATCGAGCAATCTTATTTGCACAAGCTAACCTAAC